>JBCCXV010000152.1:0-6272 GCA_039191195.1 Planctomycetota bacterium | reverse complement strand
TGATACAACAATTGTATCATCCTTTGCTTCAGGATGTGAGCCGCTTGATCATGTTAAAACTCAGCTACCTTATGCTCTATTAGCATGTGTAATTTCACTCATAGCGTCGGCGGGCGGCGTTGCGGCGGCGGGTGTGGGGGCCGCGGCTGCGGGCGGCGCCTCGGTTGGCTCGTACGTGTGTTGCGTGTCGGGCGTTGCTGAGGCGCTTGCTGTGGGAGGGTGCGCGTGGTCGTCGTCGTTGTTGATCTCGATTTCTTGAGAGTTTGAGTCTTTTTCGGGGGTATCCACAGTGGCCTCGGCGATGGAGGCGGGCGTGGGGGACGCTTCGGGAGCCTCGTTGGGGCTGGAGGCCTCGTCGTGTTGCGGCTCCGGCGCGGCTTCTTGAATTGCGTCTGGGGTTTGTTGCGGTTCTGCGTTCAGGGGCTTGGGGTTGAAGTGGGCTTGCAGGCCCAGGAGCGCGTAGGCGGCGCGGTCGCCGGCGGCGAGGGTGGAGGGCGCGTCGAGGCGCAGGCCGTCGGTTGCGTGGAGGTCGTCGAGGTCGATCCAGGCGACGGCGTTGGCCTGCTGGGCGAGCTCGGCGGCGGCTTGTTTGACGTGCTGGGCGTGGGGTGCGGGGTGGTGGTCGCGCGGGGAGCGGTGGAGCACGGCGGCGGGGAGTTCGGGGTTGCGGGCCCAGTCGAGGCGGAGGCGGCCGAGCAGGTCGCCCAGGCGTTTGGCGTGGAGGGCGGGCTCGGGGTTGGCGTCGCGCGTGTCGGCGGGGCCTTGGAAGAAGATCACGCCGGCGGGCCGGGGTTCGGCGCCCTGCTGTTGGAGTTGGCGGGTGGCGCGGTTGGCGGCGTCGAGGGCGTGGGCGGCGAGGGTGGTGGTGACGGCGCGGAGTTCGGGCCGCCAGTGGGCGAAGAGAGAGGCGTCGTGGCGGGTCGCCTTGATGAGGGCGACGGGGTTTTCGGACCGGGCGGCGAGGGTGTGGGCGAGGGAGAGTTCGGGGCCGAAAGTGGCGTCGAGGGCGCCGGCGCCGGGGGTGAGGGGTTGCCAGGTGCGGGGCGTGGGGCCGTGGGGCCTTGCGGTTTGGCCTTCGAGGTCGGCCCACCAGAGGGTTGCGGAGGGGTGCGGCTGGCCAAGGGCTTCGGGCAGGAGCTCGGATCGGCCGTAGCCGGCGGCGTTGGACTCGCCGAGGAGGAGGTAGAGGTCGATCGGGGTGGCCATGGTTGGAGTGTAGAGGCGGGGGCGTGGGTTGCTAGGGCTTGCGCGGCGGCATGGGAGCGTCGTTGGAATCGTTACGACCGTTGCGACCGTTGGGGAGGGTGTGGCGTTGGTTTGGGTCGGCTGGGGCGCGGGTGAGCCGAGGCGGGGATCGGGTCGAGGAGGTTGGTGAGGCGCCGCGCCAGCGGCGGCGTGTTGGCGCGTGGCGCCGCCCTTCTGCTTGGAGTCTGCCGTGTCTGCACCGACCGAGAAGCATGCCGATGCGGGATTGTCTGGGGGTGGGCGGCGGCGCGGCTGGTTTCGTCGTCGGTGGAAGACGCTGGCGCTGAGCGCCGCGGGCTTGTCGCTGGTGGCGGGCTTGAGCGGGGTGGCGGCGTTGCGAGCGTCGCCGTCGGTCTGGCGTGAGCACCAGGCGTTCTTGGAACGGACCAACCCGGAGCAGCGTGCGGCGCTGGTGGCCTCGGCCATGCGGAAGCTGGACGCGGCGGCGGAGCGTGGGATGGCGTCGCGGGATGCGCACGCGGCGGCGGAGGCGGTGGAATCCGACGGCGGAGTCGCTGGGGTCGCGGCTCGGGCGCTTCGGCCGGATGAGCGACGGCTGGATCTTTCGACGCGGGTGGTGCTGACCAACGACGAACTCGCGGCGCTGGTTTCCGAGAAGTACGAGGCGTTCTTGCGCCAGCGCGGGTTCCAGAAGCCGGCGGACGTGCACGACCCGATGCTCGCGGTGCGTGACGGGGACTTGGTGTTGGCGTTTGAGTACTCGGTCAACGGGTTTTCGACGGTGTTCTCCGGCGAGTTTGAGCTGGCGTTCCTGGCCGACGGCATGGCGGAGCTGCGGCTGCGTTCGCTATCGGCGGGCAACCTGCCGTTGCCGGCGACGGGGGTGGCGGACTTCTTGTCGTCGCACCACCCGGGCGAGGCGCGGGTGAAGTGGGACCGTGTGGCGGGGTGGATCGGCAAGCTGCGCGGCCTGGAGTTCCGGCCGGTGTTGGAGCTCGAGCACCGCCGGCGGGCGCGGGTGACGGGGTACGAGGTGCTGGAGGAGGGCGTGGCGGTGGACCTGTGTTTGCAGGATCACGCGACGTACAAGGAGATGAACCTGGCCTTGGCGCGTTCGCACGGCACGCCGGATCACATGGCCCGGTACTACCCGCGGGGCTTGCCGCGTGGCGGGGTGTGGGATGGGGATACGCCGGCGGTGGTCGGGGCGCCGGTCGATTGACAGTTTTTTTCTGTTAATCTCGGGATTATAAGAATATGGATTGGGGTGCGCTGAACGGTGCGCATTGTGTTGCGCGCGGGTCTGCGCGTTTGCGCCACAGTTCCGGGGAGGTCGCGACGTGGCTTGTTTCCGGCGGCGTGGCAGGCTTTAGGCGGCTCGGGTTTGGGGCGTGGCGAGGGGTAGGTCGAGGACGAAGGCGGCGCCGGGGGTGTGGTGGGGGTCGAGGGCGATGGACCCGCCGGCGTGTTCGAGGAGGCGTTTGCAGAGGGCTAGGCCGAGGCCGCGTCCCGGTGCGGAGCGCGGTTCGGGCGGCGGCTGGTTGGCGGCGCCGTTGGTGGGCGCTGGGATGGGTGCGGTGGCGGTTCCGGGGGCGGGTGTGGGTGCGGTGACGCCGGTGTCGAAGAGGGTTTGGCGGAGTTCGGGGGGCACGCCGGGGCCGCGGTCTTCGACGCGGAGTTGGTAGCGGGGCCCGCGGCGCCTGCCGGTGATACAGGCGTGACGGCTGGGGAGGCCGGCCTGGGCGCGATCGGCGTTCACTAACAGGTTGATGAGCACGTGTTCGATCCAGAGGGGCTCGAGGGCGGCTTGGGCCGGCTCCAGGTCGTGCTGGATGTCGAGGGCCGGGGTCTCTGGGTGTTGCGGCAGCGCTAGGAGGGCGGCGCCAAGGGCGTGGTGGAGGTCGGCCGATCGGCGGGGGGCGCAGGCGGCGTTGTGTTCCTGGGGCGCGGCGAGGGCCAGCACGCTGTCAGAGAGCCGGGCGATCCGGCGGATGGCGAGGGCGGCGCGGTCGAGGGCTTTGTCGCGCAGGGGGTCGCCGGGCGGGCGGTGCTCGGCGACGTCGAGGTAGCTCACCGCCGGGGTCAGGGCGTTGTTGATCTCGTGGGCGAGGAAAGCCGAGAGCTGGCCCAGCTCCGCCCAGTGGTCCACGGCGGTGGCGTGCGCACGATCCTGACCGGGGGTGTGTGGGCGGGTCGACATCCACGGACCCCATCGGACGGATTCGCGGGTGTCTTGGGCGTGCCCGATAATCGGGTCTGAGTACGTAGGTTCTGATTGGGGTTTTACTTACGTTGATTGATCGTGGCCGGCGAGGGACAGCATCGTCGAGGTTCCACGTGGAACATGCGGCGTCGGTAAGCTGGTGAATCGCGGTGTCGAGCAGGGAGGCTATTGATGGCCGAATCGAAGAAGCGTGGCGGCCGGCTTGGCCGTGGCTTGAACAGCTTGATGGGCGGGGCGGATATGGCCTCGGGCGTTGACCCCCCTGCCGACGGCCTTCCGGTTTCGCCCGCGGGGTCTTCGCCTGCGCGAACTACTTCCCCCAGGTCTGAGCCTCGTGGACTTGCGGAGTCCGGCTCGGGTGCTGGTTCGGCCGGTGGCGCGGGCTCGGGCTGGGGTGATGTGCGCGAGCTGGCCATCGACGCCGTCGAACCCCGGGCCGACCAGCCCCGCAAGGCGTTCGATGCGGAGGCGCTGGCCGCCCTGTCGAAGTCGATCCAGGCCGACGGCCTGCTGCAGCCGATCTCGGTGCGTGCCCTGGCCGGCGCGGGGGACCGGTTCGAGATCGTGGCCGGTGAACGGCGTTGGCGGGCCTCGAAGCTGGCCGGTCTGGCGACGATTGGCGCCGTAGTGCTGTCCGCCGACGGCTTGCGGTGCGACGAGCTCGCCCTGATCGAGAACCTCCAGCGGGAGGACCTGGGCCCGCTCGAGAAGGCCCAGGCGTTCGACCGGCTGACCCGGGAGCACGGCCTGAGCCACGCCCAGATCGCCGAACGCGTCGGCCTTCAACGGCCGACGGTGAGCAACTTCATCCGCCTGCTCGAACTGGGGCCAGAGCTGAGCGGCGCCGTCGACGACGGACGTCTGACGATGGGTCACGCCCGGGCGCTGCTGGCGGTGTCGGACGATGTCACACGGGCCGGCCTGGGTGCATCGGCGTTGGCGGAAGGGTGGTCGGTTCGGCGGCTCGAGGAAGAGGCCCGGCGGCAGCGGCGTGCGCATGAGGCTGGCGCCGCCGCGTCGGGTGCGAAGACCCCTCCAGGCGGTGATCCCGCCGGGGCGGCCAAGCGAGCCCGGCTGGACGCCCTGGCGCAGCAGGTGTCGGAGCAGATTGGGGCTCGGGTCTCGATCCGCGAGGCCCGTAAGAAGGGCGCTGGGAGTGTGACGATCGAGTTCTTCAGCCTGGACGAGTTCGACGCGCTGATGTCCCGCCTCGGGGTTCGACTGGACGGCTGAGGCCAGCGACGCACCGGTCTGCCGTGCGTCCCCGGAGGACGAAAGTCGGCGGCTTCCCCGCCAGGTTCTCGTCAGACGGCTCTACGGCGTGTTGGGCGGCTCGACGTTCGGGGACGTTCCACGTGGAACCTCCCCGCAGATGAGCGTCTGCGGCGCTGGGTCAGGCGGCCTTCTTGGCCGTCAGGTTTGCCAGGGCCTCGCCGAGTTGCTCGGGGCTTAGCGCCGCCGACGAGAGACCGGCTTCGGCGACCGCCTTGGGCATGCCGTAGACCACGCTCGACTCCTCGCACTGCGACCAAATCTTGCCCTGCCGGTCGCACACGCGCTGGGCGCCGCGCAGGCCGTCGTGCCCGATGCCCGTGAGCACCACGCCCAGCACAGGGCGGTCCACGGCGTCGGCGGCGGTCTCGAAGAGCACGTCGACCGACGGCCGGTAGAGGTCCGCCCTAGGCTCCTCGTCCAAGTGAGCCACCGGCATGCCCGATCCCCGACGTTTGATGTGCGTGTGGAGGCCGCCTGGAGCCAAGTGGATCACCCCGGGCTTCAGGGGAAGGCCGCGATCGAGCAGGCGGACCTGGCAACTGCAGATGTCCGATAATCGCTTAGCCAAAGACTCTGTAAACACTTTCGGCATGTGCTGGGCCACCACCACGGGCACCCCGATCTGCGGCTGGATCCGCGGCAAGATCGTCTCCAGCACTGGGGGGCCGCCGGTCGAGGCCCCGATGCAGAGCATGCCCAGGCGCGCGAGGTCTATGGACGGCGGTTGGAACGACCCTGATGAACTTGGTTCATCTCCCCCGGTCTTTCTCATCCGCTTCCGCGCCGCCGACTCGCCCAAGGCCTTCACGCGCGACACCAGGTCTTCCCGCATCTCGTGGATGTGGGCGGAGAACGTCGAGTGGTCCTTGGCGATCACGTCCGCGGCGCCCATCCGAAGGGCTTGAAGCGACGCCTGCGACCCTTCGGTCGTGAGCGAGCTGCACATGAGCACCTGAGCCGGCGTCTCCCGTTTGATCCGCCGCAGGGCGGTCAGGCCGTCCATCTCCGGCATCTCGATGTCGAGCGTGACCACGTCCGGCTGGTGCTGCTTGGCGAGCTCGACCCCCTCGGCGCCGTGGCGCGCCACCGCCACGACCTCGAGCCCGGGCTCGCCGTCGATCATGTCGCGGATCGCCCGGCGCATGAACACCGAGTCGTCCACCACCAGCACGCGGATGCTCATCGTCGGGCCTTCCTTCGCGTGGGGGGCTGCCTTCTTGTCATCGTCACGCCGCGGTCGGGAGTGAACCCGCCCCGCACGGATCAGACCCTTCGGCCGACTCGGTCACCGTCAACAACGGCGCCGATTCCGCCGACGCCGACGTGCGGTACTCCAGCCGGCCCTGGTCGTCCGCGGCGATGCTCACCGGCCCGCTCAGGTCGTCCCGGAACACGTACGTCATCGCCGGGCTCACGATCCGCACCCCCTCGTGCACCCGCCGGCCCACCTCGACCCGGTAGGTCCGCTGCGACTCGATCATCTCCGCCAACCGCATCGCCACCGGCCGGGCCCGGTCCGCCAGACGGCGATTCTCGGACAGCTCGAACATCAACTCGGTCTGACGCT
>JBCCXV010000151.1:0-6289 GCA_039191195.1 Planctomycetota bacterium | reverse complement strand
GAACTCGTCGAGGCCGACATCCGCGACGCCGACCGCATGAAGGCGCTGTTCGCCGAGCACCAGCCCGCAGCGGTGGCTCACCTGGCGGCGATGGCGAACGTCCGCTACTCCATCGGGCGTGCGCCGGTGTACACCGATGTGAACATCGTCGGCACGGTGAACCTGCTCGAAGCCGCCGTCGCCTCGGGAATGCCCGACCGCAAGGCGCCATTTGTGTTCGCGTCGACCAGTAGCGCCTACGGCAAGACCCAGACCCTGCCCTTCGTCGAAGACGACCCCAGCAACACGCCGCTGGCGCCCTACCCGGCCAGCAAGAAGGCCGGCGAGCTCATGGGCTTCACCTACAACAACCTGCAAGGGCTCGATTTCACGGCCGTCCGCTTCTTCAGCGTGTACGGCCCTCGCGCCCGGCCGGACATGATGCCGTTCATGGTGACCGACCGCATCCATCGCGGCGACACGATCACGCTGTTCGACGGCGGCGACATGCGGCGCGACTGGACCTTCGTCGACGACATCGTCGCCGGCGTCGACGCCGCCATGCGCACGCCCTTGGGTTTCGAGATCGTCAACCTCGGCAGGGGCGAGCCCGTGCTGATGCGCGACTTCGTGACCTACATCGAGGGGCTCATCGGCAAGCCGGCAAAGCTCGAAACGCCGCCCGCGCCGGCCAGCGAGCCCAAGACCACGTTCGCGAATGTCGACAAGGCTCGGCGGCTGCTGGGCTACGACCCGCAAACGCCCGTGAAGGAAGGCCTCGCCAAGCTCTGGGCCTGGTACCAGAAGCAGTACGCGTAAGCCGGCAGCGCCCACGCCATGTTCTGGCTCTTGCGCCGGCGATTTACTCCGGAGCCGGTCCCCACCGCACGGGGTACATGTGGTCCGGCCGGATGCGGATCGGGATCGACGGCCCGACGCCGCCGTGCTCGGCCTTGCGGTCGGGGTGATCGGGGTCGGCCAGGATCGACAGGTGGGCGCCCCAGAGCACGATCCTGCCGTTGGGCTTGATCTCGCCGATGACCCCCGAGTGGCCCAGCCAGCGGCCCAGCTTTTTCGATCGGTACCAGTACTGAACGAAGTCGCCGGCCCGGATGTCTTCGGGCGCCACGGCGTGGCCCAAGCCGGCCTCCACCAGCGCTGTCTGCACGCCCCGGATCTGCGGGTCTTTCGTCTCGACCAGCTTGTCGAGCACGGCGATGCGCCACTTGCTGTGCGCCTGTTCGAACGACGCGTCGTCGCGGAATCGCCGGCGTTGCGGCTCGCGCAGGCGCAACCGTCGACCGGCCTCGGCGTAGTCGATGCCGGCGATTAGCAGCGTCCGTTCGGCCGAGCGGGGCACGTCTTGCCCGGTCCGCTCGGCCAGCTCACGCACGATCTCGCGCAGGAACAGCACGCAGTCGAGCGTTTGCTTCGAGGGGTTCGACCCGTAGCCCCAGCCGGCGAACCGGCCCTCGGTCAGCTCGACGGTTACGCGGTACGGGTGGTCGGACCGCAGCGTCTGCGGGTCGGGCGCCTTACCCCCAGACGCGCTGCCGGGCGCCAGCGCCAGCAGCAGCACCGCAACCAAGGCGTTTCGGGCCGGAATCCGGATGGCCGATTTCGGTCTCATCCAACCGAGAATACGGCAGCGCTCGAGCTAGCGGAAGGCCCGGCCGCCCCCCGGCTACCGGTCGAAGACCCGCTCGGCGCCGGCCGAGTCATCGAATCCCAGGACCACCAGCACGCACGCGTCGCCGGCGATGACGTTGGCGCCCGCCGCTCGGGCCCGCTCGACGGCGCCCGGGTGCTCGGCGCCCGGCTGCATCCAGAGCCGGGTGATCCCGAGTTCGAGGGCCTGATCGACCACGGCCTCGGTTGCCGCCGGGGGCGTGATGAACGACACGCCGTGCGGTGTTTCAGGCAGGGCCGCGAGGTCGGGGTAGGCGGTCAGGCCCTCGATCTCGGCCTCGCGCGGATTCACGGGGAACACGGGCCGGCCGTGCTGGGCGTAGGCCCGCAGGACCTTGTTGCCGTACTTATGCCGCCGGGGCGAGGCGCCAACCACCGCGAACGGCTGGCCGTCGAGGAAGTCTTGGATGCGGTCTTGCATGTCGTTCATACGCAACCCTAGGACGACTCGTGTAGGCGCGAGTGCTACCGGGGGCTTTCGAGCGTTAGCCGAACTCGACGCCTTGAGCCAACGGCAGCGCGCTGCCGTAGTTCACGGTCTGGGTTTGGCGGCGCATGTAGTTCTTCCAGGCGTCGCTACCGGATTCGCGGCCGCCGCCGGTGTCCTTCTCCCCGCCGAACGCCCCGCCGATCTCGGCGCCGCTGGTGCCGAGGTTGACGTTGGCGATGCCGCAGTCGCTCCCGGCCGGGCTCAAGAAGCGCTCGCCTTCGCGGAACTGCTCGGTAAAGATCGCGCTGCTCAGGCCCTGGTCGACGCTGTTCTGCAGGGCGATGGCGTCTTCCAACGATTCGTACTCGAGCACGTAGAGGATCGGGGCGAAGGTCTCGCAGCCCACGACCTCGGCGGAGGCGTCGATCTCGACGATCGCCGGGTGTACGTACGCGCCGCCCTTGGGGATGCCCGGCCCGGTGGCGCCGCCGCCGCCCCACACGGCCCCGCCCTGTTCCTTCGCTTGCTTGATCGCGTCGGCCATGGCCTCGGCGGCGTGGGAATGGATCAGCGGGCCGACGAGGGTGTCGGCGTCGCGCGGGTCGCCGATGCGCAGGGTCTGGTAGGCCGACTGCAGCCGTGCGACGACCTCGTCTTTCAGAGAACGATGCACGATGAGCCGGCGCAGCGTCGTGCAGCGCTGGCCGGCGGTGCCCACCGCGCCGAAGGTGATCGCCCGCAGCGCCAGGTCGAGGTCCGCCGAGGGCGTCAGGATCATCGCGTTGTTGCCGCCCAGCTCCAGCAGCGAACGGCCCAAACGCCCGCCCACCGCCGCGCCGACGGCCTGGCCCATCCGCGTCGACCCGGTCGCCGAGATCAGCGGGAGCCGGCGGTCGGCGGTCATCGCTTCGCCGATCTCCTTCCAGCCGAGGATCACGCGCGACAGGCCCTCGGGCGCTTCGTCGAACTCGGCGATCGTCTCTTGCAACAAGCCATGACACGCCAGTGCGCAGAGCGGGGTGAGGTCGGACGGCTTCCACACGACCGGGTCGCCGCACACCAGGGCCAGCGCAGCGTTCCAGGCCCAGACGGCGACCGGGAAGTTGAACGCCGTGATGCACCCGATCGGCCCGAGCGGGTGCCAACGCTCGCTGAGCTTGTGCTCGGGGCGCTCGCTGGCGATGTCGAGGCCGTAGAGCTGGCGCGACAGGCCCACGCCGAAGTCGCAGATGTCGATCATCTCCTGCACCTCGCCCTCGGCCTCGGAGACGATCTTGCCGGCCTCGAGGGTGACAAGCTTGCCCAGCTGGGCCTTCTTGGCCCTCAGCGTGTTGCCGAAGCGCCGAACGAGCTCGCCCCGCACCGGCGCCGGCACGGTGCGCCATTGCAGGAAGGCTTGGTGCGCGTCGCCGATCGCCGACGACAGCTGCTCGGGCGTGTGTGTCATCACCTTGGTGAGCAGCTCGCCGGTGATGGGCGTGCGGACCTCCATCACCTCGGCCTGGCCGGCTTGCAGGGCGTCGTCGGTCAGGTGCAGGGCTTGTTTGAGTGCGTCTTCGAGCATGCGCGGGCTCCGCGTCGGTTAAGCGGGTTCGGATTCGATCCGGCCGGTCACTTCTTCCACCTTCACGCCGTCGTGCTCGCCCAGCGCGTAGTACTTGCCGAAGCGGTTCGACAGGAACTCGGGCAGCGCGACATGCTCTTGGCGGACAAAGCCTTGGTTGGGCAATTGGCCCTGGAGGTGGAGGTCGACCGCGGCGCATAGCCCCGCGGCGGTGGTGATCTGGATCGCCGACCACGTTCGGCCGTGCAGGTCGCCGCTGTAGACCTTGCGCGAGTCGGTGAGCTGCATGAACCGGCCGTCCATCTGGCCCGTCGCCGTCACGAACACGATCACGACGTCTTGCGTCGTGATGGGCACGGCACGCTCCAGGATTTCTAGCAGCGTCTCGCGGTGGTCGCGCATCCGCAGCTCGTTGATGAGGAACTGCGCGAGCTGCCGGTGGCCGAGGTAGCGGATGGTCTTGTAGTCGAGCGTTCGGACCTTGCCGTCGAGCGTTTGGCAGAGCGTGCCCAGGCCGCCCGAGGTGTTGAAGGCCTCGTAGGGCGTGCCGTCGATGCTGAAGGTCTCGACGCCTTCGAGCGCGAGGGTATCGACCCGCTCGCCGCGCACGATCGCCTCGCACGGGTTGCAGTACTCGTTGATCAGGCCCTCGGTGGACCAGGTCAGGTTGTACTTGAGCATGTTCGTGGGGTACTTCGGCAGCGCGCCCACCCGCATCCGGCAGGAGTCGAGTTGATCGAACTTCTGCGCCAGGTGGTGCCCGACGATGCCCACAAACCCCGGCGCCAAGCCGCACTGGGGCATGAAGACCTGGCCGGCCTTGGCCCGTTCGGCGAGGTCGGCGACGGCCCGGGTCGTCTCCACGTCTTCGGTCAGGTCGAAGTAGCTGGCGCCGGCGTCGAGCGCGGCCTGGGCCACCGCCGGGTTGTGGGCGAACGACAGGGCCGAGATCGCAACGTCCACGCCCCGCATCGCCGCGGCGAGGTCGGCGGGCTGGTCCACGTCCAGCGGGCGGGTCGAGACCGGGTCGGCTTCGGCCACGCGGGCCAGCGCGGCCTCGGAGGCGTCGGCCACGGCCACCCCGTAGTCGCCACATCGGCCCAGCATCGCCGCCGCGGCCTGGCCGATCTTGCCGGCGCCCAGGATCAGGATCTTCTTTGCGGCCATGGGTTTGCCTTATACGAGAGCGGGAGGAAGAACACCTTGGGCCCCGGGCGATAAATTATATAATCATAGGCCTATCCAGGCCATTTCTTGCCCCCGCCGAGGCCCCGGTCATGAACCCGCCCCCGCCTGCTTCCGCGACCTCTCAAGCCCCCGGTGCCCCGGACACCCCGGACACCCCGGCTTCCCCCGACAACGCCCTCCTGCAGTTCCGCTGGGAGCGCCAGCCCGAGGCCACACGGCTGGTCGAGTCGGTGCTGGAGGAGCTCCTGGCCGGCTCGTCGTTCACGCGCGACCTCGCCGATCGGATGCGCGACGACACCGGCACGCGGCTGTTCGACTGGCTCGACCACCTGCTGGTCTCGGCCGACCACGCCAAGGCCGCCAACCTGCCGGCCAAGCTGATCGACCACGGCTTCGAGTCGCAGCCGGTCGACACCGGCGAGCGCTACACCCACCCCGGGGCCATCTTGCCGCCGATCGTGATCTCCGAGACGGTGGAGCCGTCGATCGCGATCCAGGTTGAGGACGCCGCCGACTTCCTCGCGTGTCACCAGACCCAACGCGGCGACGACGGCCTGCACGCCCACCTCGTCGGCGGGCCCGGCCAACGCATGCGCTGCGCCGCGGTGCGGCCGACAGGCGACACCGTCTACGCCACCGGGATTGAGCGCCACGGCTGGCCCGACCTCGAGTCAACCCGTTGCCCGGCCGACCTCATCCTCATCGCGCAGGGCGTGTACGAGTCTTTCTTGACCCGCCGACGCGACTTCGGGGTAGGGCAAGGCGCCGACGCCGCCGGCTTCGACCACGTCAACGCGCTGATCGACGACGCCTTCGCCAAGCTCGATCGCGACTGGGCGTGCGACCTTTTTTTCGCCGCCGAGCGGGATTACTGGATGCGCCGCAACCGCGCGGGGCGCGAGCAATACGCGCGTCAGAACCGCCTGGGCCTGGGCTGGGCCAACCACGACCACCACACGTATCGGTCGAGCCGTCACAACTTCGCACGGCTGATTGGGACGTTCGAGAAGCTGGGTTTCTTCTGCCGTGAGCGCTTCTTCCCCGGACCCGACGCCGGCTGGGGCGCCCAGGTGCTCGAACACCCGGCGACGGGCATCGTGATCTTCGCCGACGTCGACATCGACCCCCACGAGGTGCAGCAAGACTTCGCCCACATGGGCCTTGAAGATCGCCCCGACCTCAAGACCGTCGGCCTTTGGTGCGCTTTGCACGGCGACTCCATGCTCCAGGCCGGGATGCACCACCTCGAGGCCCAGTTCGACTTCGACCGCCTGCGCGAGCAGATGAAAACCGAGGCCGGCATCGAGATGATGGACCCCTTCAGCCATTGGGACCACCTCAAGCAGCAGTTCACCCAGGGCGAGGTTTGGCCGGTACGGCCCGAGCGGGTCGAAGCCTTGCGGTCGGCCGGGCGGATCGACGACGACGCGGCCCGGAGG
>JBCCXV010000150.1:0-6295 GCA_039191195.1 Planctomycetota bacterium | reverse complement strand
CTCGGCATCGGCCTGGGCGTGGGCATCCCCATCGGATCGGTGTCGGTCGGACCGGGCATCGGCGTCGGGGCGCCCATCGGCGGGCGCATCGTGCCCGGCCCGGTGAACGCGCGATTCAACAAGCCCCCCGACGCGATACAACCTTGGACGCTCAACGTCGTGCTCGATGTCGATCCGGCCCGCCTGGTCCGCGTGCCGCTGGGCAAGGTCAAAAAGACCGATCCCCTGGCCGCAGACCACGACTACGGGCCCCACGCCGTGCGTATCGAAACCTGGACGCTCGTCGACGACACCACGCGACGCTTCGCCGTGCACGAACGGGACGACGGCGCCACGATCTACCGCGAGATAGAAAAGCCTGCGCAACCGCGCTGAGCGCTACCCGTCGACGCCTAACCGATGCAACATCCGGGCGTACCGATCGGCCGGCTGCGACTCCCCCACGCTGCGCGCGTAACGCTCGGCTTCTCGAAGCAACTTGGGATCGCCGGGACGACGCGCCACGACGTCGGCGTAATAGCGAAGGGCCCGCGCAGGGTCGCCCTGGGCCTCGGCGATCTGCTCGGCCAAGCCGCCGGCGGAAGACAGCGCACGAGCTTCGACGGGCAGGCCCTCCAGCAAGGTCCAAGCCGAGTCGACATCGCCCCGGCGGAGGACGCCACGCGCCTGCGCCAGCCGGTACGCCCAGAGCGCATCGGGCTCGGCGCCGCGCGCCTCGCCCCAACGGATCGCCGCCGACCAAAGCTGGGCCGCCCGGTCGTGCCGCCCGAGCCGCGACTCGGCCTCGGCCCACGCCGCCACGAGCCGCGGCTCCACGGGGTCGACCTCGGCGCCGCGCGCGTACGCCGCCACCGCTTCGTCCCAGCCCTCGACCGACGCGTGGGCTAAGCCGAGCGTCAGCCAGGCTTCCAAGCGGTCGGGACGGAGCGCCACCGCGTCGGCGTAGGCCCCCGCCGCCTCCTGGCCGTGCCCGGCGTTCATCCACAACGCGCCAATCAGGCCGTGCAGCGCCGCATCGTCCGGGCGAAGCTCGGTGGCCCGGGTGAACGCCACGCGGGCCGGCTCGCGACCGCCCAGCGTGAGGTGCAGCTGGCCGTGCAGCACATGCGCATCGACCCAGCCCGGCCGGCGCTCGGGCAAGCCGGCGACGTCGGCCAGCAGCGGCGACGGGTCGGCGCCGTCTTGGAGGGCGCCGTGCAGCAGCGACTGCAGCTCCCGCAGCAGCACGGTGTCGTGCAGCTCGGCCACCCCAACGTGATCGGGGGCGATGCGCTGGAGGTCGCGCAGGTCGGCCAGGAGCAACGCCCGGCCGTCGGGGTCGGGCTCGCCCCGACGCGCGCGGTCCAGGAGCTGGGCGTTGCGGCTGTCCATCTCGGCGAGCTTGGCGTCGATGTCGACCGGGCCGGCCTGCCGGGCCTTCCAGGACGTCGCCACCACCGCCGCGCAAACCACCGCGAGGGCCAAGACGGCCAGCGCCCCGGCCCACCGGGGCTTGCGCGGGGCCGTCGGGGGTGTCGATACCCGCGGGTCTGGCGTGTCGCCCATCCGATGATCCTACGATCCCGACGTGCTCGAGCTCCGCCGAACCGTCCGCTTCTGCCTCTCCGCCGACCCCGCGTCCTTGCGGCGGCCCCGGCGCAACAACCACTCGGCCTGGCCGGCGCCGCGCGGGCTCGACCGCTACTACGAGCTCACCGTCGCCTGCCGGGGGACCGCCGACCCGCAGACCGGCTACTTCATGAACATCAAGCGGATCGACCAGGCCGTACGCGACCACGCGCTGCCCGCGCTGCAGCGCCGCATCGCCGATGAGTCCGCCGCGGCCTCCGCCCCGCTCGGCGAGGTCATGCGCGAGCTCCACGCCTGCCTGAACCCCGCGCTCGACCAGAGCGTCGCATCGCTATGCCTGGCCCTGACCCCGCGCATCCGCCTGACCCTTGAGGCCCACGACATGAGCCACGCCCTGATCCGCCAGCAGTACGAGTTCTCCGCCGCCCACCGTCTGCACGCCGCAGACCTCTCCGACGACGACAACCGCGCCGTCTTCGGCAAGTGCAACAACCCCGCCGGCCACGGGCACAACTACCGACTGGAGATCACGGCCCGGTCGCCCATCGACCCGAACGGGCGCACGCTCGACATCGACGCTCTCGACGCCGCCGTCGACGACCTCGCCATCGAGAAGCTCGACCACAAGCACCTGAACCGCGACGTGCCCGAGTTCGCCTGCCTCAACCCCTCGGTCGAGCACATCGCCGGCGTCATCTGGGGCTGGGTCGACGGCCGTCTGCCCGGCGGGGCGTTGCTCGACCAAGTCGAGGTCTGGGAAACCGGCAAAACCTCCTGCGTCTACCGCGGGACCGCGGGCTTCCCGGCCCCGGCGGCCCCGGCGCCCTCAGCCTGAGCCGGCCCCGCGCCCCGGCCCGGCCGGCCCGCTACCCTCGCCCCGCCGTGTACATCCTCAAGGCCCAGAACCTCGTCAAGACCTACGCCAAGCGCACCGTCGTCGACCACGTGAGCTTCGACGTCCGCGAGGGCGAGATCGTCGGTCTGCTTGGCCGCAACGGCGCCGGCAAAACCACCAGCTTCCGCATGACCATGGGCATGGTCACCCCCGACGAAGGCCAGGTGCTGTTCAACGGCCACGACGTCTCCAAGCTGCCCATGTACCAGCGCGCCCGCCGCGGCATGGGCTACCTGGCCCAGGAACCCTCGGTATTCCAACGCCTCACCGCCGAGCAGAACCTGATGGCGATCCTCGAGACCACGCCCCTGAACCGCGCCGAACGCAAAGCCCGGTGCAGCGAACTGCTCAGCCAGTTCGACCTCGCCAAGAACCGCAAGCAGCTCGCGCGGACCCTCTCCGGCGGCGAACGCCGTAAGCTCGAAATCGCCCGCGCGCTGATCACCGACCCCACGCTCATCCTGCTCGACGAACCCTTCGCCGGCGTCGACCCCGTGGCCGTCGAAGAACTCCAAGACGAGATCCGGCGCCTGCGCGACGAGCTCGAGATCGCCATGCTCGTGACCGACCACAACGTCCACCACATCCTGGCCGTGTGCGATCGGGTTTACGTCATTAGCGAGGGCAAGGTGTTCGCCGAGGGCACGCCCAAGGAGATCGTCGAAGACGAAAAGGTCCGCCAGACCTACCTGGGCAACACCTTCAATACGGCGCCCTACGGCGACGGCCCGGCGCCGCAAGCCAAGTCGGCGGAAGGCGCGGCCGAAAGTAAACCGCTAGATGCGCCCACGCAGCCGGACCCCGCGGCGTGACCGGCGACCGTGCGCAACCCGACCTGCGCAACGCCGACCGCGGCATCCGCTTGCAAAAAGCCATGGCGGAGGCCGGCGTCGCCTCCCGCCGCGCCTGCGAAGAGCTCATCGAAGACGGGCACGTCCGCGTCAACGGTCAGCTGGTCCGCGAACTGCCCGCCTGGGTGGACCCACGCGAAGACAGCATCGAAGTCGACGGCGTCGAGATCGCACGGCCCCGCCGGCCTCGCGGCAAGCGGTCGGCCCAAGACCCGACGCTCGGCAAGCACTACGTCTTGCTGCACAAACCGCGCGGCGTGCTGTGCACCAACCGCGACCCCGAGGGCCGCCCTACCGCCGTCGGCCTGGTAGGCCACCTGCCCGGCAACCCGAGGCTGTACCCCGTCGGACGGCTCGACGCCGACTCGACCGGCCTGCTGCTGCTGACCGACGACGGCGAGCTCGCCCACCGGCTCACGCACCCCTCGTTCGAGGTGCCCAAGACCTACGTCGTGCGCGTCGCCGGCGAAGTGACCGAGCGCGACCTCGCCCGCCTGCGCCAAGGCCTCTACCTCGCCGACCGCACCCCCGGCGCCCGGCGCCGGGCCGCACGCCACGCCGCCGAAACCGGCCGGGGCCCGGCGGCAAAGAAAGCACGCGTCGAGAAGGCCGCCATCGTCCGGCGGGAGGTCGACCGCGCCCGCGGCCACCGCACGACCCTCCGGATGACCCTCGAAGAAGGCCAGAACCGCGAGATCCGCCGCCTGCTCGCCCGCGTCGGCTTCCGAGTGCGAAAGCTCCAGCGCGAGGCGCTCGGCCCGGTCCGGCTGGGCGGACTCAAGCCCGGCGCCTGGCGCCCCCTCGACCGCCAAGAGGTGCGCGACCTCTACCGCGCCGCGGGTATGCGCTGATACGCACGGGGAACGCGCTCAGTCGCCCATCACCGTCACGACGACCGTGCGCGACCTGGGCCGAACATCGCACTCCAGGTGAAACACCTGCTGCCAGGTCCCCAGCCTCAGGGCGCCGCCAGCGACCGGCAGGGTGAGCGATTGACCCAGCCACGTGGCCTGCAGGTGGGCATGACCGTTGCCGTCGCCCCAGGCCTGTTCGTGGCCATAGTCTCGGGAAGGCGGGATCAACCGGTTGAGCAACTCCGGCAGGTCGCGCTCCAAGCCCGGCTCAAACTCGATGCAGCCAATAGCGCCGGTCGACCCCAGGTGTGACACGTTGGCCACACCCGCGTCGATCCCCGAAGACCGCACGGCGTGGGCGATCCGATCCGTCAGGTCGGTCATCTGGCCATGGCCCGATGTCTCCAGCACGATCTCTTGCTGATGGGTCACCCCCGAAAGATATCGGGTAACGGGCGCCCAAGAACGAGCCAGAGATTGGTCGGCATCTCAGCCGCAGGCGTCGCACTGGCCGTAGAGCAGCACCTCGTGATCCTCGAGGGTGAACCCATCGGGCACGAGCTTGTTCAGCCCGCCGGGGCAGCCTTCGATATCGAAGACCTTACCGCAGGACGTGCACTCGAAGTGGTGGTGGTGCGGGCGGTCCTTGGTCTCGTACCGCGTCGGGCCCTGGGGCAGGTCGACGGCCTTGAACACCCCGTCCTCCACGCCCTCGTTCAGCAAGCGATACACCGTGGCCTGGCCGATGCCGGTCGACGCGAGCGCTTCACGCACCTCCGCCGCCGAGAGCGGGCCCTCGGCGCCCTTGAGCAGCTCTTGAACCGCGTCGCGATGGCGGGAGCGTCGTTGCACCCCCAAATCATCGCGTGACACGGCCACAGGTCAAGGGCGCAGGTCGAGCCTGCAGCGCTGCCGGCCTAGTCCAGGTCGAACCAGTCGTTGGCATCCGGTCCGAACCAGCCCACTCCGCGGTCGGCCACGCGCTCGGCCGGCCAGCCGGCGAGCGTCAGGTACGCCCCGCTAAACGCCAGCGACTCGGCAGAGACGTGGCCGTCGGCCCAGGCCGTATTCGCGGCGCCCGCGTGCCGGAAATGGGTCGTCGGGTTCGGTCGGAACGTGCTTGGTGGACCCGGGCCGAACTGCCAGTACGGGGCTTCGAGAAACGAGTAGGCGATCAGGGCGCCGTCGGCCCGGTCGATGAACGCGGCGTCGGCGAACATGGCGGTCTTGGCGGCGTCGCGCACCTCGGACACCCGTGCGGTCGTCGTGTCGGCCCGCTCGTCCACGCCGTACAGGTAGAGGTCGAACCGGCCGCCGAGGTACGCCTGGTTGTAGCCGTAGCCGCCGTTGCCGTCCTCGAAACCAGATTCGAAGTCGGCGCCGGGCGCAAACGACGGGCACGCCGCCACCGCCCCGTCCTCGCCGGAGTAGTCGGCCAGGTCGGAGCGCTCGGGCTCGAATGCAGACGTGGTGTTGTCGCGTTTGCCGTGCCAACGCTCCAGGTTGGGGCCCGAGATGTCGTGCGCCGCGCGCACCAGGTGCTCGGCGTTGTCGTTGGCGTAGGCCAGGTTCGCGATCACGAGCTGCCGGACGTTGGAGGCGCACACCGCCTGCCGGGCCGCGCCGCGCGACGCGCTCAGCGCCGGCAGCAGCAGCACGAGCAGCACGGCGATGATCGCCACGACGACCAACAACTCGATCAGCGTGAACCCGCCAACCCTTCTCATCCGCCACACCCCCGGATGCCCCGGAAGCCCCGGATGCCTCGACGTCGTCGGCAAAGCAACACGGCGCCGCCCAACAGCACGCCCGTCGCCGGCTCGGGCACGACCGCCAGCCGGTAGACGGCGTCGGGGTCGTTGAAGAGCAGGTCATCGCTGAGCGGATCGACCCGCACCGAACCCAGCCGGCCGGCGGACGTCGCCAAACGCTGGGTGTTCACGAAGCCGCCCGACGCGTCGGCGTCGAAGAACACCAGCAGCGAAGGATCGACGAATGACGTGAGCGTGGCGACCACGTCGCCGTCGTCGGTCACGGCCAAGCCGGTGGCGCCGGACAGGTTGTTCAGCAGCGGGTTGCCGCTGTAGTCGGCCCACACCGAGCCGGCCTCGGTCAAGCCGTTGTTG
>JBCCXV010000149.1:0-6369 GCA_039191195.1 Planctomycetota bacterium | reverse complement strand
AAGAGCACGCTCGTGGCGCGGTCGGGGTCGAGCTGGACGTCCTGGCGGTCGACCGCGCGGCCGTCGACCTCGAGCGTGACGGAGCGCACGACCGGCGCCGACGCGTGGTTGCGCACGTCGACGCGTACTTGTGCGGCGGCGCCCACGACTGGCGCTTGCGGTTGCAGCGTTGGCTTGCTGAGGGACACGTTGGCGGCGGCGCCTTCGCTCGGCGGGACGACGGTGACTTCCACGCCTTCCGGGAGGGGGCTGGCGCGCACTAGCTGGTTGAGGGTGGGGCGCCAGTTGGTGGCTTGCAGGTCGGAGACGATGACGAGTCGGCGGTCCCCGGCTTGGTCGGCGAGCAGCGAACCGGCCAGGGCGATGGCCTCGACCCAATCCGCCGGTTCGGGCAGGGTTTCCGCCTGCTCGAGCTGTTGGCGTACGGCGGGCAGGTTGGTGGTCATGGCCTCGAACGCCGGCTGCGGGTGCGCGTCGACCAGCACGAGGTTGGCCCGGTCTCGGCCGGCTTCGAGCTCGTCGAGCACGCGCAACCCGGAGGCCTTGAGTGTTTGCGTGAGCCGCACCCCGCCGATGCGTTGGTTGGCGGAGGCGCTGCGGTCGAGCAGCACGACGACGGAGGCGCCCTCGGCTTGGACGACGGCGGCCGCGGCGGGGCGCTCGGTCCATAGTGGCCCGGCGAAGGCCGCGACGACGGCGGCCACGGCGAGGCACCGCAGGGCGAGCAGCAGCCATCGCCTTAATCGGAACAGCTGGGATTGGCTGGCCTTGGAGGCCTGCAGCAGCAGGATGGTCGGGAACACCACGCGCTGGCGCGCCCTGCGGTTGAGCAGGTGCGCGATGACCGGTAGCGCCAGCAGCGCGAGCCCGAAGAACGCCAGCGGCGCGGTCCAGATCAGGGCGGCGAGATGGGGCGCTGGGGCGAACGGCATGGTGGGCGGCGGGCGCGGGCTTTCTAGATCACGCGCGATCGGGCGAAGAGGTAGTCCTCCAGCGCGGCGCTGTAGGGCTTGGCGGTGGAGGCGAGGTTGTAGTCGACGCCCCTGCTTCGGAAGGCGGTTCGCCAGGTGTCGAGGAACCGCTGCATGCGTTGGCGGTACTGGGCGCGGATGTCGTCGGTGTTGAGGCGTACGCGCCCGCCGGTTTCGCTGTCCTCGAAGGTGGCTTCGGCGAGGGAGTCGGGCAGGTGGAGTTCGTCGGCGTGCAGGACGTGGAAGACGATCACCTCGCTCCCGCGGTGGGTGAAGGCGGCGAGTTTCTGGAGGATGTCTTCCGCGGGTTCGAGCAGGTCGCTGAAGAGGATGACGACGCCGCGGCGGGCGCTACGGCGGGCCAGGCCGTCGAGCGTGGCGGCCAGGTCGGCTTGGCCCTTGGGCTGGGTCTGCTCCATGTGTTGGAGGACTTTGTGGAGCTGGGTGTAGGCGCCCTGGGCGGGGAGCACGGCGTCGAGGCCTTGCTTGGCGACGGCCAGCCCGACCTTGTCCTGCTGCTTGATCGTGAGGAACGCGATGGAGGCGGCGAGCCGGCAGGCGTGGTCGTACTTGCTGTCGCCGCGGCGATCGTCGACCCCGCGGTAGGCCATCGAGGCCGAGGCGTCGATCAGCAGGTGGACGGTCATGTCGGACTGGTGCTCGAAGAGCTTGATGACGTACTTGTCGGTGCGGGCGTAGACCTTCCAGTCGACGTCGCCGAGCTCGTCGCCGGGGGTGTACTGGCGGTAGTCGCTGAACTCGACGGAGTGGCCGCGTTGTGGGGAGGCGTGGCGGCCGGCGTATTGGCCTTCGACGACGCGTTTGGAGGAGAACAGCAGGTGGCGCAGTCGGCGGAGGTCGGCGACCTGGAGGTAGCGGTGGCGGTTGGCCGAGAGGTGGTGGGCGCTGAGGTTGGTTTGGGTGGTTGACGTCATGCCGGTCTGCTGGGGAGTCCGAGACGTGCGGGGCTGTGGCCCGCCCGGGTACGCCGTGGCGTGGGGCGTGGGGTCAGGCGTGGGCCGGTTCTCGGATCTCGTTGATGATGCGGCCGACGAGGTCTCGTGCGGAGAGGCCCTCGCCCGAGGCGTTGTAGTTGGGGAGCACGCGGTGGCGTAGCACGAGGGGTGCGGCCTGGCGGATGTGCTCGCAGCTGACGGTGGGCTGTCCGTCGAGGACGGCCAAGGCCTTGCCGGCGAGGACCATGTGCTGTGCGGCGCGGGGGCCTGCGCCCCAGTCGACGAAGTCGCGGGCCGTGTCGCTGGACGCGGCGGAGCCCGGGCGCGTGGCGCGGGCGAGGGCGACGGCGTAGCTGATGACGTGTTGGCTTGTGGGGACCCGTCGGACGAGTTCCTGGAAGGCGACCATCTGCGATTGCGTGAAGACCTGCTCCAGGGTGATGCGCCGGGGGGTGGTGGTTTCGGCGACGATCTGCTCTTCCTCTTCGACGGTGGGGTAGTCGATCCAGAGGGAGAACATGAAGCGGTCGAGCTGGGCTTCGGGCAGGGGGTATGTGCCTTCCTGCTCGATGGGGTTCTGGGTGGCGACGACGATGAAGGGCTTGGCGATCGGGTGGACCGTGCCCATGGAGGTGACCTGGTACTCCTGCATGGCTTCGAGGAGTGCGGACTGGGTCTTGGGCGGGGTGCGGTTGATCTCGTCGGCGAGGATGATGTTTGCGAAGATGGGGCCGGGTACGAAGCTCATGCCGCGGCGGCCGGTCTCGGGGTCGTCGGCGAGGAGTTCCATGCCGACGATGTCGGCGGGCATCATGTCGGGTGTGAACTGGATGCGGCGCCAGTTCCATCCGAGGACCTCGGCCAAGGTCTTGACGAGCATGGTTTTGGCGAGGCCCGGCACGCCGATGAGCACGACGTGGCCCTCGCAGAACGTCGCGGCGAGCAGGGACCGCACGACGTGCTCCTGCCCGATGATGGCGCGGCCGATTTGCTCGCGCAGCTTGTTGTAGCCGTCCGAGGCTTGCTCAAGCAGCCCTAGGTCGTCGTTGGCGAGGCCGGTCGAGGGTTCGGCCATGGCTTGGCGCTCCCGGAAAAGGGTGAGATGTGGTGCGAGTGTAATCCATCGCCCGCTGCGATCGTTACGGCGTGTTGGTGCTGGCGGTTCGTTTGCATGCTGGCCTCACTCGGCGCCGTCGAGCAGGTCGGCGACTTGGTCGAAGCTCCCGATGCGTCCGACGATGGGCTGGCGCCCGGCGATGAGCAGGACGGGGACGCGGCTGGCCTGGGACTGCTTGAAGAGGTCGATGTTGGCCCGTAGGTGCTGGGCGGCGGCCCCGGAGGCGATGGCTTCGTCGAGGCGGGCCGTGTCGACCAAGGCCTCGGCCTTGGCGCGTGCTTCGTCGAGGGGCCGGGGCTGGAAGGCGTCCCAGTCGTAGAGCCAGCGGTCGAAGGCGACGAATGCGTCGGGGTTCACGGCCTGGACGGCCAGGGCCAGGGTGGCGAGCTCGCAGCTCTCGTGGAAGCGGTCGGAGACGCTGTCGAAGGCGTCGTTGCAGGCGGGGTGGATGGCGATGGGCACCAGCGCCACTGCGAGGTCGGGTCGCGCCTCGACGGCGGCGAACATCATCTCGTGCGCTTCGCGGCAATGTGGGCAGGCGTAGTCGAACAGGAGTTGGAGGCGGTGGGTTGCGTCGTCGGCCCCGATGGTCACGTGGTGGGCTTGGTCGCCGTCGACCGCGACGCCTTCTTGAGCGATGGGCGCGGGGGTGAGCAGCTGGACGCCGGCCATAGCGGCGGCGGCGGCGACGCCGGCTCCGGCGGCCAATCCGGATTGGGGGAGGGTAAGTCCACGCTTGGCGAGGCTGGCGAGCGCGCCGAGCGACGCGGCGGCGCCGACGCCGTGGTCGATCATGCAGTAGACGCAGACGGCGTTGAGCTCGAACAGCTGGAGCCAGACGAACCAGCCCGCGGCGGTGAGGATGGCGGCGCTGGTGGCGGCGATGATCCATGCGGCCCCGCGTGCGGTGGAGAACCAGGCGACGAGCAGGGTGGCGTACGCGGCGGCGGCGAACGCGCTCACCGGGAGGCCGAGGAGCTTGCCGTAGGCGCTGGAGAGGACTTCGCCGCAGCCGCTTCCTTCGCCGCAGCCCGGCGGGAGGGCCTGCTGGCCGGCGGTCTGCCAGGTGAGGAACAGCGCGAGCGCCAACGCGGCGCCGGCGAGCGCGGCGACGGCCCAACGCCCGGCGTTGCCGGCGGGCGGAGTCTTACGGGTGGATTCGGGAGGGCTGGGGGGCGAGGCGCCGGTGCGTTCGGCGTCGTCGTGCGTCCCGCGCGATGTGCCTCTGGGCTGGATCACCCCGAGCCGCCCCCTGATCTTTGCGGACCTTGGGCGGAGTTGCCGCGTGCTGGATCGGCTACCCCGCGGTTACATCGTAGTGACCATCGAGTTGCGGGGCTAGGAGGCGAGCCGCGACCGTGCCGGCGTGGGCGTGCGAACGGCGTCGGGGCGGCGGCTACGCCGTAGCGATTTGCCGGCGTTTGGAGTCCATCCCGGACTTGCTGGGCACGCGGACGTCGGAGGCGAGCCCGACCTTTTCCATGGCTTTGATGACGAGGTAGGACATGTCGAACTCCCACCAGCGCAGGCCGTGGCGGGCCGAGGTGGGGAAGGCGTGGTGGTTGTTGTGCCATCCTTCGCCGAAGGCGAGGAGGCCGAAGATGGGGTTGTTTCGGCTGTGGTCCTGGCTTTGGAAGGGTCGTGTGCCCCAGATGTGGCAGACGGAGTTGATGCTCCAGGTCATGTGGTGCTGGAAGCAGGCGCGGGCGAGTCCGCCCCAGAGGAATCCGAGCAGGGCGCCGTAGCCGGTGCCGGTGATCCAGTAGCCGATGAGGGCGGGCAGGGCCATGCCGAGGATGAGCCAGACGGCGTGGGTGTGGTTCATCCAGCGGATGAGGGGGTCTTTGAGCAGGTCTTTGACGGCGCGCTTGAGCTCGTGCTTCTCGGTGAGCTTCTCCTCCTTGGTGGGGGTGAAGCGGTAGGAGGTGATGACCCACCCGAGGTGGGCGTGCCAGAAGCCCTTGATCATGTCGAGGAAGCCCTCGCCGTGGCCGTGGGGCGAGTGGGGGTCGTGCTCGTGGTCGGAGTGGCGGTGGTGGCGTCGGTGGACCGCGACCCATTGGAGCAGCGGGCCCTGGAGGGCCATGGAGCCCATGATGGCGAACAGGGCGACGACCGGGGGCGGCGCCTTGAAGCTGCGGTGGCAGAACAGGCGGTGGTAGCCGATGGTGATGCCCAGGCCGGTGATGACGTACATGCCCATCATCAGGGCCAGGAAGGCCCAGTTGAAGGCGACGCCCCAGAGCAGGATGCACGCGGCGAGGAATCCGGCGAAGGGGATGGTGACGGCGAAGAGGTTGACGACGCGGATCTTGATGGGGGCCCGGCCTTCGCCGGTCTCCTCGAAGGCCTGTTCGGCGGCGACGAGGGCGTCGGGCTGGGCGCCGGGGGCGCCGGGGGGGTCGGTGTTGGACGGGGGACTGGGCTCGATCCGCGAGGCGGGGAGGGTGGTCATGGCAAGCTCTCGTCCGTGATCGCCTGTCGTGTCGGGCCACATGGCTCGCAGCGGGAGGGCGACGGTCGTCCTGGGGACGGAGGGTAGTCCTTATGGCACGGATCGGCCAGTGGTGCGTGCCGGGTTCGCGCCGGAACGAGACTGGGCGGCGTGCGCGGGGTGAGGGGGGGTCTCAGACGCCTAGGCCGAGATGCGGAGGCCGTGAGCAGGAATGCCGGGGGCGTGGGGCGGGTCGGAGGGCGTTGCCTATCGTCCCTGGGGTGCGGCCGGGTTGGGGCCTGGCGACAGGGGTGATGGTGTCGGTTGGTGGTTGGGACTTTGGAGACGAAGCATGAGCGCTGCTGTTCCCGCGAGTTGGACCCCCGCCGCCGACGCTGCGGATGTGCAGGACGAGATGATCTTCCCGGTGCTGCCGGAGGGGGTGATGCGTGCGATCTCGGAGCGTGCGGTCTGCCGTGCGTTTGGGCCGGGAGAACTGCTGTTCGAGCAGGGGGTTCGGAATGCGCCGTTTTATGTGGTTGAAGAAGGCCGGGTGGTGTTCTTCGACCGGAACCGCGCGGAGGCGGATGTGTACTTCGCGGCTGCGGGCGAGGGGATGTTCTTGGGGGACACTTCGATCTTCACCGGCGAGCCGACCGTGGCCGAGTGCCGCGCGTATGAGTCGACGCGGGTGCTGGAACTGACTCACGATCAGTTGCGTGACCTGATCCGTGAGCACAGCGAGGCCGGGGATCTGATCCTGCGCACGTTCATGGCCCGGCGGTCGTGGCTCGAGGGTCACGGGTACGGGGCGCTGCAGATCGTGGGCCCGCACTCGTGCCCGCAGACGTACACGCTGCGCGAGTTCTTCGGGCGGAACCAGGTGCCGTT
>JBCCXV010000148.1:0-6415 GCA_039191195.1 Planctomycetota bacterium | reverse complement strand
CGGAAGGGGTCGCTGGTGGTTTCGGCGGTGGTGGTGGGTTCGCTCTGGGCGTGGAGGAGCGTGGGGGCGAGGAGGCCGAGGGCGAAGGCGGCGAGGAGGGGCCAAACGATCTGGCGGTTTGGTGATTTGGCGGCTTGGCGATTGGTTGAGGTCATGGGGTCATCGTGGGGGTGGGGGCGGCGGAGGTCAATAGGTTGGGGTGCGGTGTTTGGCGGTTGGGTTAGTTGGCTGGTGGGCGGGATCCAACCGGGCGCTGCGCTTCCGGTTGGCTTGGGGTGATTCTTGTTGGTGTGCTGGTGGGGGTCGGTCGGCGTCTATTCCGGGGGTTGGCGGTTGGCGGCGTCGTTGGCGAGGCGGCGGAAGTAGGCGGCGGCTTCGTCGCGGTAGGCGGGGGGGAGGTCGGCGATGTCGGCGATGAGGGCGGGGTCGGCTGAGGCGGGGTCGGCGATGAGGGCCTCGGTGCGGGTGGGGGTGAGGCGGTCGGCGGTGTAGGGGGTGGTGGGCAGGCCGTTGTCGCCGGATTGGCCGTCGGCGCGGGCGACGGCGTTGGGGTTGCGGGGGTCGTTGCCGAGGGCGGCGGCTGCGGCGTCGCTGGGGGCGAGGCCGGCGGGGCCGGTGGCGGGGCCGACGAGGGTGACGGGCAGGTTGCCGGGGGAGGTCGCGCCGGGTCCCGGGACGCCGGCCGATCCGCCGGGGGCGCCGCCCGAGCCCCCCGCGGCGTTGCCCGCGCCGCCGCCGGAGCCGAAGCCCGAGCCGCCCTGTCCTTGCCCCATGCCCGAGCCCATGCACTGGCCGAGGCACTCGGCGAGGGTGTCGATGTCCTGCTGATCGAGGGGTTGGCCTTGCGCGAGCTGCTCGGCGAGGCGGCGGGCGGCCTCGGCGGCCTCGCGGGCTTCTTGCGAGGTCGGCAGGTCGGCCGGCGGGTTGTCGGTGGCGTCGAGGGCGTCGGCGAGTTGGTCGAGGGTGTTGGCGAGGTGGCGGAGGTCGTCGGGAGTGAGGCCGTCGTCGGGGGTGGTGTTGGGGTTGAGCTGGGGCTCGCGGGGCTGATCGGACGGAGAGCCGTCGGGCTTGCGCTTGCCGTAGAGGGGGTTGGCGGCGGCGACGGCCATGGCGACGGCTTCGGCGAGGGCTTGCTGCTGCTGGCGGCGTTGCTGCTCGGCGAGCAGGGCGTGGAACTCGTCGAGCGTGATGATGGTGACGGTGTGCGTGTCGGTGATGGTGTGCTGGGTCGGCACGGGGTGGGTGTCGACGGCGGCGGCGTGATAGGTGACGACGTCGCCGGCGACGAGGCCGAGGGCGGCGGTGTCGAGGGTGTGGGTTGTGGTTTGGTGGCTGGGTGGTTTGGCGGTTGGGTGTGATGAGGTCGTGGGGAGGAGGTCGACGGGGACGGGGCGGTCGTTGGGGAGGCGTTGCTGGAGCATGACCCGGGCGAGGCCGACGTCGTCCTGAGCGGTGATGTCGATCGAGATGGGGTAGCCGACGACGACGCGGGCGTGCTGGGTGGGGCGGTCGATCGTGACGGCGGGGGGGTGGTCGGGCAGGGCGTGGAGCGTGCCGGTGCGGGGCTCGCGGAGGGTGAGGCCGGTGGGGCCGACGAGGTCGAGGGTGTAGCGGTAGGAGCGGTCGAGGGTGAGGGTGGCGACGGCCTGCTGAGGCGCGTCGGGGTTGATGGCGAGGTGCACGCGGTGCGGGGTGGGCGCGGGGCGTTGGCCGGCGGGTGTGGCGGCGGTGGCGTCCGTGGGGCCGTTGTCGAGGATGGGGTCGAGGGTGAGGTGTGCCTCGGCGAGGGGGAGGTTGGCGAGGACGTCGATCGTGAGGCTGCTGCCGATGAGCGCGGCGTGGCGGTCGGCGAGGGGGACGGTTCGGTCGGGGCGGTGGGCGTAGGCGGGGGCGGCGACGGTGAGGTCGGCGTGGCGGAGCTTGGGGGTGGGGGTGATGTCGAGGCGCTGCCAGGCGGATCGGCCGTGGGGCGTGTCGACGTGGAAGCGGAAGGGCTGGGTGACGGCCTCAAGCGGGAGGCGGAAGGCGGCGCCGATGGGCGTGGCGGATGAGGCGTTCGCGGCGTCGCTGATGACGCGTCGGCGCGGCATCGGCAGGGCGACGGGCGGCGAGCCGTCGAGCGGGTCGACCACGAGCGTGGCCTCGGGTGGGAACGGCGGGCCGAGGATGTCGGCGGTGACTTGCACGGTGTCGCCGTGGTCGGGTCGGCTCGGGTCGACGGCGATGTCGAACCGCAGGGGCGTATAGGCGGGCAGGTCGGCCCACGGCGCGAGCAGGCGGGGGACGGTGGCGTGGAAGACGCCGGGCAGGGCGGCGTAGGCGGCGGCGAGCAAGACCGCGGCGATCATCATCACCAGTAAAGCACGCAAGGCCGGGCGGGCGGCGACGACGCGGTCGGCGGCGACGGAGGGAACGAGGGCCTCGCCTTGGTCGATCGCGGCGCGGGTGAGCGTGAGGCTGAGATGGGTATCGCCGTCGTGACGGGCGAGCTGCCAGGCGCTGACGAGGCGGTTGTGACGCAGCCCGCATGCACGCTCGATGCGATGCAGCCACGCGAGCGTCGTGCTCTGCGATGAGACGTGGTGCGCGACGATCACGCCCAGACCGACGCACCACACGACCAGCAGCGCGACCACCACCCCGATCCGCGCCGAAGGCCCCGGCCCGAACAGCGCATCGATCGCCACACTCAAGCCAGCGACGACCAGCGACAGCGCAACGCCCCAGCCCACGATCGCCAGCCCACGCCACGCGACGTCCAGCGCCCGCGTGCGTCGCACCAGCCCGTCGATCTGAGGCGTCGCCAGCGTGGTCATGCCTAGATCATCCCCGCCAGCCGCCGCCCGATCCACTCTAATCCGAGCCAGCTCAGCAGCACCGCCATGACCCACCACTTGTCCCACAGGTACTCGGGCCGGGGCGGCACGAGGCGGGCGGCACGCTGGGTCTCCAGCAGGGCGATGAGCTCGGCCGGCCGATCGGGGTCGAGCATGCGCCCGCCGGTGGCGTTGGCGAGGGCCTCAAGCAGCGAGGGGTCGGCCGAGGTGTCGATGCGCTCGCGGTCGGCGTCGTACACGCTGAGCATGGCCTCGGCGGCGATCTGGCCGTCGGCGACCGCCATCACGCGGTACACGCCGGGTTCGTCGGGCTCGATCGTCGCGCGTTGACGCAGCTGCCCACCGCCGATGGCTTGGGCCGGCAGCGGCCGCGTCGTGCCGTCGGGCGCCTCCAACTCGAGCGACAGCGACGAGCCGTTGTCGAGCGATCGACGAACCACGTCGACCCACACCGACGCGCCGGTGTGCACGGCCCGCTCGCTGAGGCGCAGGCTCACGTCCTCGCCGGGCCGGAACGCCCCGCCCAGCGCCAGCCAACGCACCATGTTGGACCAGAACCGATCCCACGCCCCCGCGGCCGACTGCCGATCGCCGTCGAGCATCGCCCAGCGCCACAGGCCCTGCGCCAGGATCACCGTGACAACGCCGCGGTCGTAGGGCATGGTCACCATCGCGGGCGCAAGGTCATCCACTGCCACCTCCGCGTCGCCACCCGCCGCGGTCGCGATCACCTCCGCCGCGGGTGAGACGGCGTCGGCGCTGGCCACGGCGGTGACGGCGGGCAGCGTGTCGATCACGCGTCGTGCCGTCGATCCGTCGAGCGAGAAGGCAAACGCCGGGTGCTCGAACGCCGCCGACCGCGGCCGCACCCGCACCGCGCGATCGACCCCATCGCCCCAACGCACCGGCTCGATCGCCCGCCACGCCTCGGCGATGCGTCGGCCCTGCGCGGTGGTCTCGTCGTACGGCCTGCCGTGAGCGAACAGCACGCGCCCGCCTTGCTCGCCGACGTAGTCGCTGAGCGACGCGACCAGCTCGTCGGTCAGCAGCCGGTGCATGCCGCCGCCGAGGATGACGACGTCGTAATCGGCCCAGCGCAGCGCGTCGGGCGAAGACGCCGTGTCGGCCGAGCTGTCCGACGTCGCGTCCTCGTCACGCACGCGCGCGGTCAGCCGCTCCAGCCGGTCGGCCGAGAGGCGCGTCATCTGCGTCAACGCCACGCGCTCGTCTCGCCGAAGCGCCCGGGCGATGAACCGCGTGTCCCACGTCGGCTGGCCCTCGAGCAGCAAGACGCGGAACCGATCCGCCAGCACATCGACAAACACCGGCTGATGATTGTTACGCAGCTCGAGCTCGCCCGGCGCCGCGTCGACCGACACGGCGTAAGCAAACGTCCCCGCCGTTGGCTCGGTGATCGGCAGCTCGACCGTCGCCAGCCGGCGCCCGTTGAACGCAACCTGTCGCACGATCTCCTCGTCGCCGCGCGTCAGCCGCACCGTCGCCTCGTCGACGCCCTCGCCGCCCCGCAGCACGCGCACCCGCACCCGTCCCGGCTCGTCGACCAGCAGGTATGTCGGCTCGACCTCGGCCGTCAGCGCTAGGTCCGGCGTCCCCGACGTCGTCCCGAAAGCCGCCGCGTGCACCGCCACGCCTGCGCCCCGCGCCGCCTCGGCCACCGACAGCGGCGACGCGTCCGTCGACTCCCGCCCGTCGCTCAGCACCACCACTGACCAAGGCACCGACACGTCACCCACCGCGGTGCCGGCCGATCCCGCCGCGTCGTCGATCGCTTCGCGCAAGGCGTCGGTCAGTCGCGTCTCGTCGCCCCGCGCCGCCGACCCGCCGAGCTCGCGCAGCCGCGCCACGTCCGCCCCGCGGTCGTCCGTGTCGAACACCCGGACACGCACGTCGTGGGTCCGCTCGATCGCCGCGATCACGCTCGGCGACAGCCACGTCTCGATCGCCCGCCCCGCCCGGGTTGGCGCCACGTCGTCGCGCGCCATCGACGCCGACGTGTCCAGCAGCATCACCAACACCCCGCGCGTCGGCTCGGTCGCCGACGTTGCGATCACGCTCGGCCCCGCCAGCAGCAACACCAACACCCCCGCCACCAACACCCGCATCCCCAACAGCCACGTCGATCCGATCGCCCGCCGCCACCCCCCCGACCCCACCGTCCGCCACCACGACCACCCCGCCGCCATCACGACCACCGCCCCCGCGAGCCACGCCCACGCCATCGGCTCGACCCACGGCCGCCACACCAGCTGCCCGCCCATCAGCCACGACTCGACCCACGACTCAACGCCCACGCCACCACCCCACGACCGCCGCCTCGGTCGCCAACAGCAAGGCCCCGATCAACAACATCAGCCCCCACACCGGCTCACCCACGCCGCGATCAAACCCATCGCTCGCCACGCTGGACGCCGCGACCGGCTCCATCGCGCCCTCGTCCGCCTCGCCAACCAGCCACGCCTCCGCCCGTGCCGCGTCCCACCGCGCCGCCTCGCCCTCGCCCGGCTCGACGTTCACCGCCACCCACCGCTCGCCCGCCGTCCCCTCGCCCACACGCACGACGCCCGGCTCATCGACCCGCACCAGCCGTCCCGCGTCCGCCATCGTCGCCCCCACCGACAGCCCGCGCCCCATCTCGCCCGACGTCGCGCCGCCGTCCGCCGCCCAGGCTGCCAGCGCCTGCACCAAGCCCACCCACGCTCCGCTGCGCCCCAGCCCGCCTTCGCCCGGCACCACCGACGCATTCACCCAGGCCACCCGCCCCGAACCGATCGCCCCCGCCGCGACCGCCGCCGACCCGTCGTCGTGCACGGCCAGCACCCGAGCTCCGCCGACCGCGTCGCCGTCGGTCGCCCACCAACCCCCGATCGCCGCTCGCTCCAGCGCCGACCACGCCGCCGCCCCGAACCCCGCCGTCGCCGCGTCGTCCAACGCGATCGCCGCCAGCCCCGGCCCACCGCCGACAGGCCGCCAGTCGCCGACCGCCGTCGGCAGCAGCCCCGCTTGCGCCAACGCGTCCAACGCGTCGCCGCTCGACGCGTCGCTCACCACCACCAGCCCGCCCCCGCCGCGGACCCACACGGCCAGCGCCGCCGCATCCTCCGCCGACATCGCCGCGTCGCCCGCGACGATCGCCAGCCGCGCCTCCTCCGCCGAGCCCGTCAAAGCATATCGATCGCCGTCCCCGCTGCGCGGCGCGAGCGCCCGAGCGACGTAGTACCCCGCCGATCGCGCGTCGGCGACCTTGTCACGCGCCGCGCCGACCAGCCACGCGCCGGCCGCCCGGCGCGTCGTCGCGACCGCGTAGCCCGCGTCGTCCGCCGCCAGCCCGTCGTCGAGCAACCGCACCTCGATTCCGCGCTGAGCCCCGGCCTCACCCGCCGGCAGCGGGAACGTCAGCGCCTCGTATGCCCCCGTTGTCTGTTGCGCCGACGCCGCGTCGAACCGCACGCCGCGCTCCTCGACGCGCTCACCATCGACCCACAGCTCCGCCCGCGTCCCCGGCAGCCCCCATCCACGCACCACCGCCGACACCACCGCCGCCTCGCCCGGCCGCGCCT
>JBCCXV010000147.1:0-6489 GCA_039191195.1 Planctomycetota bacterium | reverse complement strand
GAAGGCGAAAGAGCACGGCCTGACCACGCGCTTCATCGAACTCGCCGGCGTGGTGAACCGGGAGATGCCCGACTACGTCGTCTCGCGCGTGCAGATGGGGCTCAACCGCGACAAGAAGGCCGTCAATGGCTCGTCGATCCTGGTTCTGGGGCTGGCGTACAAGCCCAACGTCGACGACGTGCGCGAGAGCCCGAGCCTCGAGCTCATCGAGAAGCTCCAAGAGCTTGGGGCCGAGGTCGACTACCACGACCCGCACGTGCCGGCGACGCACAAGATGCGCCAGCACGACCTGCAAATGACCAGTGTGGCGATCAACGCCGAGCGGCTGGTCGGCTACGACTGCGTGCTGGTAGCGACGCACCACGATGCGATCGATTGGGCCGCCGTAGCCGAACACGCCAAGCTCATCGTCGACACCCGGGGCGTGTACCGCGACCGCTACGGCCGAGACGACAAGGTCGTTCCCGCCTAACCCGGAAGGAAGTGGGACGAGGCCTTGTGCGTGTCCCGCTGCTTGTGGCAAGCCCATGGCCAAACGCGTCGCCTACCTGAACACGCAGTATCCGGCGCTCTCGCACACGTTCATCGAGCGCGAGGTCCGGTCGCTGCGCAGCCTGGGGTACGAGGTGTCGACCTTCACCATCCGAGCCGCCGACCCGGGGCACCTGATCGACGACCGCAACCGGCAGGCCTTCGAGTCGACCGTCGTGCTGCTGCAGCCCGGCAAGCTGGTGGGGTCCGAGCTTTCGGCGATGCTCAAGTCGCCCGGCAAGTGGTTGGCCAGCCTGGGTGCGGCGATGCGGCTCCGGCCCGACGGCGTCAAGGGCTTCGCGTTGGGTTTGGCCTACCACGCCGAGGCGATGCGGCTGGCCCAAGAACTCAAGAAGGCCGGCCTTTTGCACGTCCACGTGCACATGGCCAACAACGGCACGGCCGTGGCGGCGATCGCTTGCGCGTACGACCCGTCGCGCAGCTACAGCGTGACGGTGCACGGCCCGTCGATCTTCTTTAAGCCGTTCGAGAGCAAGCTCGGGGACAAGATCGCCGGCGCCAAGTTCGTGCGGGTGATCTCGGACTTCTGCCGATCGCAGGCGATGAGCTTTTGCGACCCCGAGCACTGGCCCCAGCTGGAGGTGGTGCACTGCGGGATGGACCCGGCGCCGTATGTCGAAGCCGGCGACTCCGCGGCAAACCGCGACAGTGATTCCGGGGGCGGGTGCAATTCCGGGGGCGGGGGGCTCAGGCTCATCAACGTGGCCCGGTTGGCCCCGGTGAAGGGCCACGCGCTGCTGGTCGAAGCGGTGGCGATGCTCAAGGCGCGCGGCGTCGCAGTGCACGTCGACATCGTCGGCGGGGGCCCGCTGAAGGATCGCTTGCAGCAAGAGATCGAGGCCCGGGGCGTGGCGGATCGGGTCACGCTGGTCGGTCCGGTGGGTCAGGACAAGATGCCGGCCAGGTTCGCGGCGGCCGATGGGTTCGTGCTGCCCAGCTTCGCCGAGGGCGTGCCGACGGTGCTGATGGAGGCGATGGCCGCCGGCCGTCCGGTGGTGGCCACGGCGATCGCGGGGACGCCGGAGCTGGTGGAGGACGGGGTCCACGGCAAGCTGGTACGGCCCGGTTCGGCCGAGCAGTTGGCGGAGGGGATCGCCTGGCTGGCCGAGCGATCCGTGGAGGAGCGGCGTGAGATGGGCCGGGCCGGGCGGGCCAAGGTGCTCGCCGAGTTCGACGTCGCCGGCACCGGGGCCCAGATGGCGGGCCTGTTTGACCGATATGTTGGCGGCGGGGCGGGAGGCCCGGCCGAGGCATGAACGACAGCACCGCTCAACCCGACGCCGCGGCGTGCTCTCGGCGGATCCTGGTGGTCTCGCCGTGTCGGGACGAGGCCGAGTACGCCCAGCGGACGCTCGACGCGCTGGCGGCCCAGACGGCCCGGCCGGCCTTGTGGGTCATCGTGGACGACGGCTCGACCGACGCGACGCCCGAGATCCTCGCCCGCTTCGCAGAGCGGCACCCGGGCTGGGTCAAGATCGTGCGGCGGGAAGACCGCGGGGGGCGGAAGGTGGGTCCCGGGGTGATCGAGGCGTTCTACGCCGGCCTCGATGCCGTCGGCGGGTTCGGCGGGTACGACTATGTCTGCAAGCTCGACCTGGACCTCGACCTCCCGCCGGGCTATTTCGAGGGGCTGATCCAAGCGATGGAAGCCGACGCGAAGCTGGGCACGGCCAGCGGCAAGCCGTATTTCCCGGGCCCGGGCAACGCCGACAAGTCGTTCGACGGCGAGCTCATCAGCGAGTTCTGCGGCGACGAGAACTCGGTGGGCATGGTCAAGTTCTATCGCGCGTCGTGCTTCGATCAGATCGGCGGGTTCGTGCGCGAGGTGATGTGGGACGGCATCGACGGCCACCGGTGCCGGATGCTGGGCTGGCGGGCGGCGTCGTGGGACGAGCCCGGCTTGCGGTTCATCCACCTGCGGCCGATGGGATCGAGCCATAAGGGCATCTTCACCGGGCGGGTGCGCCACGGCTTCGGCCAGTGGTTCATGGGCACGGGCCTGGCGTACATGACCGCCAGCGCGGTGTTCCGTGCGGCCAAGCGTCCGTTCGTCGTGGGCGGCTTCGCCATGTGGTGGGGTTATGTGAAGAGCATGCTGTCCGGCAAGCCTCGGTACGGCGACCCGGCGTTCCGGGCGTTCTTGCGGCGGTGGCAATGGGAGGCCTTGCTGCGTGGCAAGGCCCAGGCGACGCGACGGGCCGAGGCCCGGGGCGCGGCGTCTGTGGTTTCCGGGGGCGCGTCGGCGCCGCCGGTGGGGTAGCGTGGGGCCGGTTGGCCGGCTCGATTCGGATGACAGGATTTCGGATGCAAAGGGAGCCCGCTCCATGACCGACAACGGCGACGCAGCCCACAAGCCCGCGTCCGACACGGTCGACGTGTCGATCGTGGTGCCGATCTACAACGAAGAAGAGAGCGTGCCCGAGCTGGTGAAGCAGGTCCAGGCCGTGATGGACGCCGGCGCTTATCGCTACGAGGCCATCTTCGTGAGCGACGGGAGCTACGACCAGACCGTACCGAACCTGCGCGCGGCGGCCGCGGGCGACGGGCGGATCACGATCCTCGAGCTGATGCGCAACTTCGGGCAGACGGCCGCGATGGCCGCCGGCTTCGACGCGGCCAAGGGCGAGGTGATCGTGCCGATGGACGGCGACCTCCAGAACGACCCGGCCGACATCCCGCGCCTGGTCGGCAAGCTCGACGAGTACGGCGACCAGCCGGGCGCGTGGGACATCGTCTCGGGCTGGCGCAAGAACCGGCAGGACAAGCTGTGGTCGCGCCGGTTCCCGTCGGTCATCGCCAACAAGATCATCAAGAAGCTGACCTGGACCGGCGAGATCCACGACTTCGGCTGCTCGCTCAAGGCCTACCGCGCGATTGTGCTCAAGGACGTCCACATCTACGGCGAGATGCACCGGTTCCTCCCGGCGATCTGCAAGTGGCGCGGCGCCCGGGTGACCGAAGAGGTCGTGAACCACCGGGCCCGGACCTACGGCTCGAGCAAGTACAACCTCAAGCGCACCATCAAGGTGCTGCTCGACCTGCTGACGGTGAAGTTCCTGGGCGACTACCTGGCCAAGCCGATCTACTTCTTCGGGAAGTTCGCCGGGCTGGCGTTCTTGATCACGTTTCTGCTGATGGTCCTGGTGATCCTGCAGAAGTTCAACGTCCTCACCGAGCACGGCCAGCCGGTGATGCTCAACCGCAACGTGTTCGTGACCATCGGCGTGTTCATGGCGCTGACCGGGGTGATGCTGCTGATGATGGGCGTGCTGTCGGAGCTCATCACGCGGATCTATCACGAGGCGCAGGACCGCCCGGCGTACAAGGTGCGCAAGGCCGTTGTCGGGGACGATCCGCCCGGCTCCGGCGAGCCGCGCACGGTGGGCGCCGACCACGCGGCGCCGCCCGGGTCGCGCCCGACGGGCCCGGCGACCGACCCCACGCCCAGTTCCGCGCCCGAGGCCGCGAGCGCCTGAGCCCCGGCCGCGTCGACCGTTCCCGCCCATGCCTTCGCCGCTCGCCCACGCCAGCCTGATCCTCGCCGCCGGCCCGGTCGTCGTGCGCGCCGCGCCCCGGCTGCTGCGCGAGCCGTCCTCTGACCTGGCATCGCGCCAGACGGCCGTGCTGCTGGGTCTGACGGCGTTCGCCTTCGTGGCGCCCGACCTCGACTTCTTGCCGTTCCTGGCGATGGGGCTCGACGCGAGCCGTTTGCACGGCGGGCCGAGCCACAGCCTGATCGCCGCGGCGCTGTTCGCACCGCTGTTCGGCCTCGCGGCGGCGCGCTGGGCCGGGGCCCGGATCTTGCCGGCGATGGCGCTGGGCGGGGCGGCGTACGCCACGCACATCGGTCTGGACCTCTTCAACCCGGGTCGCGGGGTCGGGGTGCTCTGGCCGTTGCAAGAACGAACGCCCACGGGCTTACGGTGGTTCGAGGGCGCGGCTCACAACGACGTGAAGAATTGGGGCCGGCACCGCCGGACGTTCCTCAACGAGATCAGCTTTGCGGCGGCGATGCTGGGCCTGGGCGTGCTGCTGTGGCGGGCGACGGCGCCGCGCGGGGCTTCGCCGACTCCCGAGGAGACGCCGTGATGCGGTTGGCCGTCGACCCCCATTGCCACGTGCACGCGAGGCACGACGTGGGCGCCGCGCTATCGGCCGCGGAGCGCGCTGCGGGTGCGCTCGGGGGACGCTTGGTGTGCTGCCTCGCCGAGATGCCCGGGCAGGACTTCTTTGCGCGCTGGCGCGATGCGGCGGAGGTCGAAGGCCGGGCGGTGCGCGTGGTCGACGCCGGCGGCCTTGTGGCGTTGGGCTCGCCGGAGCAAGGCGCGGTCGTGTACTTCGCGCCCGGGCGTCAGGTGGCGACGACCGAGCGCTTGGAGATGCTCGCGCTGGCGACCGAGGGCTCGCTCGACGCCGGGTTATCGCTGGCCGAGTCTGCGCAAGCGGCGCGCGAGGCCGGCGGGCTCGCGTGCACCCCCTGGGGCGTGGGCAAGTGGTCGGGCGCCCGGGGCGAGGCCGTCGTCAAGGCGTTGCGTGAGGACGGGCAGCTCGTCGCCGGCGACAACGGCGGGCGGCCCGTCGGTTGGCGTTCGGGAGCGCTGGAGGAGGCCCGCAAGCTCGGCCGGACGGTGCTGCCGGGCTCCGACCCGTTGCCGATGCCGGCCGGGGCGAAGCGCTTGGGCTCGCTGGGTGTTTGGCTCGATCTGCCCGACCCCGAATCGGACGAGTTCGGCGCCGGTGCGCTCGCGGGCGGCTGGCTTGCGCGATTGCGTGGCGCGCTCGCCGGGGCGGGGCCGACGCCCGAGACCTTCGGACGGCACGTCGGCTGGGCGGGGCTCGTCGTCGATCAGTTCAAGCTGCGCCTCAGCAAAGGGGGCGCGTCGTGAGCGAGGTGCGTCCGCCCGCAACGTTGGAGCGCGACTTAGCTCGGGCCGAGCAAGAGCGGTTCGATTTGGTGGTCGTGGGCGCGGGCATCTACGGCATCATGAGTGCACTCGAGGCGTCGCGGCGTGGGCTCAAGGTGTGCTTGATCGACGCCGGCGACTTCCACTCTGGGGTGAGCTTCCACAGCCTGCGCATCTTGCACGGCGGGCTGCGGTACTTGCAGAGCATGGACCTGCCGCGGTTCTTCGAGTCGGTCGGCGAACGCCGGTGGTTCTTCCGGCACCTGCCCGAGCAGTGCGAGGTGCTGCCGTGCCTGATGCCGTTGTATGGCGAGGGGCTCAAGAGGCCGAGCACGTTCCGGGTCGCGCTATGGATGAACGACGCGCTGTCGCGGCGCCGAAACGCCGGCGTGCCTGAGCATGTGCACCTGCCCGGCGGGCGTGTGCTAGGTCCGGGGGACACGGCCCGGCGGTTCCCGGCGGTGCGGCCCGAAGGCCTGCGCGGCGCCGGCTGTTGGCCGGACGGGCGCATGCGTTGCCACCAGCGGATCGCGATGGAGCTGCTGCGTTGGGCGGCCACGTGTGGAGCGCTTTGCTTGAATTACGTGCGGGCCGAGTCACTGCGCGTCGAAGGCGGCGCGGTGACGGGGCTGGAAGTGTTGGACGTGCGAACCGGGCGGCCGCTCACGCTGCGGGCCGAGCGGGTGCTGAACACGGCCGGCCCGGGGTGCCGGGCGCTCGCTGGTGCGTGGCACAAGGACGTCCCCGAGCTGTTTCGGCCGACGGTGGCGTTCAATCTGATGCTTGAGGCGGACCCGCCCAGCGACCACGCCGTGGCGGTGGCCCCGCCGGGTCCCGGCGCCCGGACGTTCTTCGTGACGCCGTGGCATGGCCGCACGTTTGCCGGCACGTATCACACCGACGACTCGGCGACGGTCGAGCGCGGGGCGCCGTCGGACGAGCTTGTGGCGCGGATGCTGTCGGACCTGCGCGAGGCGATCCCGGGGTGGGACGTGCGGCCCGAGCACGTGGTGCGGGTGCACGCCGGAAAGCT
>JBCCXV010000146.1:0-6530 GCA_039191195.1 Planctomycetota bacterium | reverse complement strand
CACGATCGCCCGCCCAGGCCAACCCACCATGAGCTTCGAGGTCGATCGAGGGCGCTGGCTTCGCGCCGATTCAAGCGCGTCCGAAGATCGCGCGCATGACGACCTCGACCCCGCCCGACTCACCGAACTCGTGCTCGCGCTCACGGCCGGCCGGCGCACGCCCTCCGGTCAACGCGTCGGCCCGCTGCCGGAAGAAGACGTGGGCGACGAGGCCGCGCGCGTCATCCTCACGACGACCGACGCGCAAGAGTGGGGCCTGTCCTTGCGCCCGCTGCGACGCGGCGCTGTCACCCACGCCGGCGCCTGGGCCGTACTGCCCGACGACGAAGCTTGGGCGTTCCCCCTTCAACCGGCCGACGCCGACGCCCTGCTCCACCCCAATGCCGTGTTGCGCTCGGCGCGGGAACCCTTGGCCGGCGCGGCGCCCATCGAGCGCGTCGTGATCCGCCGACCCGGCCGCGCGGCCGTCGTCGCCGTCGAGTCTCCAGAGCCCGGCGGGGCGAGCCCGAAGCTCACCGCAGGCGTGTTCGACGAGCTCCGCCGCGCATTGGTCGCCGTGCAAGCCCAGCGCAGGCTTTCCCAATCCGACGCCCTTGCCGAAGACTGGGACGCGCTCCCCTCGCTCGTCTCGGTAAGACTCGCCGATTCGGCGGACGCCGAGCCGCGACAGATCGTGGTCCGGTACGACCCGCAGACGCGCGTCGCACGCGTGCAACGCCACGGCCAAGGCCCCGGAGACGCCTTCGTCGCGCCCCCGGCTTGGGTCTCGGTGTTCGAGTCGGCCGATTACGACCCTTTGGCGGCCCCGGTGGCGCTCGCACGCATCGAGCGCGTCACGCTGTCGCACGCGGGGCAAGACCTGACCTTAACACGCGGCCCCACGACGCGCGGCCCCGGGAGGTGGGCTTGGTCGCGCGGCGCCGCAACACTCACGCCGGCATCCGCCGCGCGACTCGCGGACGTCCTCGCCGGCCTGCGCGTCGACGGCTACGTCGAGCCGCTTGCCCAAGAGGTGGACGAAGCAAAGTGGCTGCGCATCGCCATCCACACCACGCGCGGGGACGCCATCGAGCTATTCGTCAGCTCCGCCAAGGTGGACCCGCGCCGCGTGCGCGCCCACGGCTGGCGCCTCGACGGCGTAGCGCCGCAACGCCTGATCGACGCGCTAGCGCCCGTAGAACAAGCCCTGGCCAAACCCGATGCCAGCCACTGACCCCAGCCCACGCTGGGCCGCCGCGGCCAAAGCCGCCCGCAAGGCCTTCGACCCCGCCACGGCCGAACGCATCGAACGTTTGTATGACGGCTTGGATGCGCAGCGCCTGTTCGCAAGCTTCGCCACGCCCAAACCTTCATGGCTTTTCCTGACCGACCGCAGCCATGCCCAAGCCAAGGACGACGATGCGCAACGTCTCGGGACCCTGCGCGAACTCATCGACGCCGGCGCCGGCCCAGCCGAGCACGTCGGGATCCGCGGCGCGCTGCGGGTCGGTCACGAACAGCGCGAAGCCCTGACCCGCTCACCGCCCGTCGTCGACGGCCGGGCTTATATCCAGGGGCTCGCCAGCCGTCTCGCGGTCGACGCGCTCGGGGCCCAACCGGGCGAGCGCGTGCTGGACCTGTGCGCCGCCCCGGGCGGCAAGACGCTGCGGCTGGCCATGGACGTCGCGGGGCCCGCCGGCACAGCGAGCCGCGTGGTCGCCGTCGAGCCCTCGGCCGGGAGACGCCACAAGCTCCTGGCCAACCTAAGGCGATGCGGCGCCCACGACGTCGAAGTGATCGGTCGCGACGGGCGCCGGCTGGGCGACGCCCACCGCGCCGCCTACGACCGGGTGCTGGTCGACGCGCCCTGTTCGGGGGAAGCCCGCTGGTCCATCGACCCGGCCACGCCACCCCCGGGAGCGCCCCCCGAGCGATTCGCCTACCGCCCCGGACGCTCCCGCAGGCTCGCGGCCGTGCAAGTCGCCCTGCTGCGCGCCGCGGTCAACGCGACACGACCCGGCGGCGTCGTGGTCTACACCACCTGCACGCTATCACCCGAAGAGAACGAGGCCGTGGTCCACAAGACCCTGCGCAAGTGCGCCGGCGCCGTGAGCGTCGAATCGATCGACACCGAAGGCTGGCCGCACGCCCGCCGAAGTGGGCTGGCGCGGTGGAACGACCGCACGTACGAACCGTCGCTGGCCAAGGCCGTACGGCTCGCCCCAGACCCGGAGCACGACGGGATGTTCTGTTGCCGCCTGCGCGTGGCCGATGCCGCGGTCGCCGGGGTTTAACCCAGACCCGAGGGGTCGAGGAACTCGACGTCCTCGTCGCCGGCCGGCCGATGCAGGTCGGCCGGGTCGATACCCATCGCCACGAGCAAGCCGTGCGGCGCCACGAACTGCCCGCCACAGAGCCACAAGCCGGCGCTTACCGAAGCGCAGTGCCGCACGATCACCGTCTGCTCGGCCACGGCGTAACCGGACTGCAGAAAGACCATCCGCCAGATCGTGTCCGAGGCGATACGCCGGTCGGAAATGAAACCGATCCCGCCGATGCCCAGGTCGCGCAGCTTCACGCGGGCCGCGCCGGCATCCAGCCGGTCGTCGCCCACCGGATACAACTCGGCCTCGCCACGCAGCGTGAACCGCTCGAAACGCCGGTCGCGCTTACGGTCGCTCTCGTGCTGCTGGCGCTCGCGCTCGAGACGATCCAACTCGGCCAGGGCCGCCGCCGGGCTGTCTTGAACTTGGGTTGGCCTAGGCATACTGCACACCTTGAGGAGCGACAGACAACCCCGTACTGCCCTTCATCGGCGCGCCGCGAAGCCCAGATCACCCGCTACGGGCTTCGCGCATCGGGAAAATGCCGCCACCAAGCAGCGCCAACCCGCCAGACGTGTTATCGGAAGCCCAGGCCCCGTCGCCGCGACACCTCAGTACGTCGGCGTGGTCGAAAGGCCCACCGGCGTGTCGTCGACCCAGAACAGCCGTGCGATGTCCGTCCACATCGCGCGCTCGAGACGATCCCAGTTGCGGTATTCCTCGTTCTTCTGCTGGTCGTAGCTCCGCGTCTCCGTGTAGAGGCTAGGAGACGGGTCCCAGCGGACCGAATCGGTGCTGACCCCGCACCCGGAGGAGCCAATGGCGGTGGCCGCAAGGACGGTCAGGGCGACGGCGGGAAACAGCTTCATGGGTGCGGGTCTCGGTCGGGGTGGGTTAGCGAATTGTCATCGAGCGCCCCCCGGGTGTCAAGACAAGCTGAGCGTGCTGAACCCCGCGAAGCCGCGCCCGGGGCCACCTCCGCCAACCTCCTACCTCCCACCAGGCCGACGGCTACTCCGCGGCCATCCCGTCCGGACCCGCAGGCAGCGGCGCCAACCGCGGCGGCAACGGCGTGAGCCGCACCACAACCCGGGTCCCGACCGGCGGCACCGCCTCGGTGTTCACCACCCAGGCCATGTCGTGGTCGGCGTTGGCGTCGGTCTGGCGCGTCGCGCGGGCCAAAACGTCGGCGCCGAAGTTCACCAGCGAGATCGTCACCCCCTCCCGGTCGCCCAGGTAGACCTCCTGACCCTGGAACCGGCGGACCGCCGACCCCGCGAACACCCAGACCGAGTCCGCCAGGGGCTCGCCGGTGACCCGGTTGCGCACCCAGGCCCCGGCCGGCGTCACGACCACGGCGCCGTCGACCTCGTGCACCAACTCCACCCGCACCCGGTCGCCCGTGGGAGGCCGGATATCGAGCGTGCCGTCCTCGAGGCTCACCACCCGCAACGGCGAACCGGGCCGCGCCCCCAGGCTCAACAGCGCCGCGTGCACCGTCCTCGGCGGCGTCGCGATCCGAAGGATCGACTCGTGCTCTTTGGTCTGCGGCGCACAGGCCAGCGTCTCCAGCCAGCCCTCGGTGAGCACGACCTCGGCGTCGAGCTCGATCACGTTATGCTGCGCGTCCACCCGAACGCCGGGCCCAAAGTCATCGCTTGGCGCCGTGGCGGGCTGCGTCGCCGGCGCCGTGGACGGGCCGGCATCGTGAGCCTGACCATGCGCCACGTTCGTGCTTGCGTCGAGCCCCAGTCCAGCCGCCGCCATCGCCGCCAAGACCACCACGCGCCGCATCGAACGAACCCCAAGCGCAGCCGCGGCGTTTCTCTCGGTCATGCAAGCAGTCTACGCTCGGGCATGGCCGAACCGCCCGCGCCACAAACCGACGACGCTTCCCCGGCCGCGACGGCCTGGGCCGCCATGCTCGCGCACTGGACCGACCTCGCCCGCGCCACCGCACTCCCCACCGACGACCCGGACTGGCGCCGGCTGTCCGCCTGCGTCGGCGACGTCGTCACCCTCCAAGCCGTCACCCTGGCCCTGGGCGAACTCGCCTCGTGCGACCCGGCCACCCAAGCGCTCGGCGCCGACCGCGCCGCGGTGCTCATCGAACGCGCCACGGCCGGCGTCGCGCGAGCCTGGCGGAACCAGCCCTACCCCCCTCAACTCCGCGGCCTGCTCGACGACGCCCGCACAGCCCTGGAGCAAGCCCAGGCGAGGCTCCCGGCGAGACCCGCCCCCACCGCCGACGACGCTAAGCTCGACGCGTGATGTTCCGGCTCCTGCTCGCGGTGCTCGTCTTGGCCTGGGCCGTCGGAACGGTCGGAGTCGCCTTTGCGCCCCGGTCGGCCGATGCCGAGACCACCGAGTCCACCGACGCCTTGGCCGCGCGGCTCACGGCCCAAACCCTAGGGCCACTCGACCGGCAGGTCGTCGGATTCACGCTCAACCTGCACCGCCCGCACGACCTGACCGACGCGCTGGCGGCCGTCGACGCCGTCGCCGACCTCGGCGCCAACGCGTTGCAGCTCACCGTGCCGGTGTTCCAAGATCACGGCTCGTCCGACGGGCCCCGCCGGATCGAACGCGAGGGCAAGAGCCCCAGCCGCGACCAGATGCTGGCCGTGCTCCGCCGGGCCAAGGAGCGTGGGCTCAAGACCATCCTGCTCTGGCAGATCAACTTCGAGAACCCGCGCGGCAACGAGTGGCGGGGCAAGATCGAGCCACCCGACTGGGACCGCTGGTGGGACGACTACCACGCCCTGCTCGAGTTCCACGCCCGCGTCGCCGGTCAGGCCGAGGCCGACGTGCTGGTCATCGGCTGCGAGCTCTTGTCCACGCACCAATCCAAGTTCCGCCGGCAGTGGCTCGAGACCGCCGACCTCGCCCGCACGCACTTCGGCGGGCGCCTGGTCTACTCCAGCACCTGGGACAGCTTCCACAGCTACCCGGCGTGGGACGCGCTCGACCTCGTCGGCGTCTCGGGCTGGTGGGACCTCACCCGCAACGCCGCCGACGCCCAGAACCCCAACGACGACGAGCTCGACGCCCGCTGGGCCGAGATCCGCGGCGCGCTCGCCGAGTTCGCCCGCCGCACCGATCGCCCGCTACTCATCACCGAGGTCGGCTATCCCTCCATACCCTGGGCCCTCAAGGACCCCTGGAACTACATCCCCAAGGCCGACACCAAGCCCGACGGCCAAGCCCAGGCCCGCGGCTACGCCTCGTTCTTCCGCGGTTGGCGACGCGTCATCGCTCCCGCCCCCGGAACAGCCCCCGGAAGTGAAGCCGAGCCCGCTTCCCAGACAGACCCCGCCACCTGGGCCGGCGTGATGTTCTACGAGTGGCAGCCCTGGGGTGAGCCCGGCGGACCCGACGACTTCGGCTACGCCGTCCGCAACAAACCCGCCGAGCGGGTCATCCGCGACTGGTTCGCCCCCGCCCGGCAAGCCCCACAAGCGGCGGCATCCACGGCCGATCCGGCGCCAGCTCAAGCTCCCGCCGCCACCGCCCCGGCCGCGCCGTAGCCCTGCTACGCTCCCCGCCCATGCCGGAGGCCGACAAGATCAACGTGCTGGTGTTGGGCGCCGGCGGGCGCGAGCACGCCTTGGGCTGGAAGCTCCAGCGCTCCCCCCGCTGCGGCAAGCTCTACTTCGCCCCGGGCAACGCCGGTACGGCCGAACTGGGTGAGAACGTCGACCTGCACTCGGAGCCGGTCAACACCAAGAACGCCGACGCCATCGACTACTTCTGCCGGCACAACGACGTCGGCCTGGTCGTCATCGGACCCGAAGACCCCCTCGCCGGCGGGATGACCGATCGCCTGGTCAAGCTCGGCCGACGCGTCTTCGGCCCCACCGCCGACGCCGCCCGGCTCGAAGCCGACAAGGCCTGGGCCAAAGACCTCATGCGCGCCGCGTCGATCCCCACGGCCGACGCCAAGACCTTCACCAACTTCGACGCCGCCGCCTCGTACGTCGACGCACGCGAAACCCCGGTCGTGGTCAAGGCCGCCGGCCTGGCCAAGGGCAAGGGCGTGGTCGTACCCGACTCGCGCGACCAGGCCATCGACGCCCTCCAAGCCATGATGGTCGGCAAAGCCTTCGGCGACGCCGGCGCCAAGGTCGTCGTCGAAGAACGCCTCATCGGCCAAGAGGTCTCCCTCATGGCCCTGGTCGACGGCAAGAGCCTCTACCTGCTCGACCCCGCGCAAGACCACAAGCCCGT
>JBCCXV010000145.1:0-6555 GCA_039191195.1 Planctomycetota bacterium | reverse complement strand
CTGGCAAGCCCGCTCCTGCAAGAACAGCGTGCCTGAGACGCACAGGGCCAAGGCCAGGGCCGCCGGCCAATAGCCCAGACACACCGACCAACGGCTCGGTCGGTCACCGCGGCCTCGCGTGGCGTCGGCGGTGGTTGACGTAGGTACCGATGGCGTGGGCATAAGGCGACCTGAATCCAAGGGCAGCGCACAGCGCCTCTCGCCGTATCGGCCCCCGGGCCCGCGCGCTACCGGCGACGTCCGCCAGAAAGTCGAAAATCGGGGCCGCCCTAGTAAAGAACCCGATTTATCTGGACGCGAAACCGGCCGAGACACGGCGGGTGCATCCGGAGCCCGTCGGACCACGAACAGTATTGCGTGACCTGGGTCCTCGACGATGCTCGCTCTCTCGTCGCGCTCACCCCGACGGTTGCACGCGCACGGGCTGACCCTGCTGAAGGGCGGGCCGGTTCGGGCTATGGTTTGGCCCGAATCCGACAGGCTTCGGGCTCTCCCACGGGGAGCCAGACGCCGCCACCCCCCGCCACGGCCGACGCGAGCCGGGCACGAGGAACGCACTTGGCCGCATCGGCGACCCCCACCGCACCCACTCCCGGCGAGGCCGACTTGCTGCCCCGGATCGCCGCCGGCGAGGCCCAGGCGGTTTCGGAGTGCCTGCGCAAATACACCCGGCTGGTCTGGTCGCTGGCCGTCCGGATGCTCGGCTCGGGGCCCGACGCCGAAGACGCCGTCCAGGAGGTCTTCGTCGAACTCTGGAAGTGTGCGAGCCGGTTCGACCCCGCCAAGGGCCGGGAGGAGACGTTCGTGGGCACGGTGGCCCGCCGCCGGCTGATCGACCAGCAGCGTCGCCGAGCCGCCCGACCTCAGCCGCAGGCCCTGGTCGCCGATCAAGCCGACAGCTCGGATGCATCCGAACGCCTATCCCGGTCCGAAGACCTAGTGCGTATCGAGCAAGCCATGTCCGACCTCAAGCCCGAACAAGCCCAGGCCCTGCGTTTGGCCGTCGCCGAGGGTCTCTCCCACCGAGAGGTCGCCGAGCAGATGGGCCTGCCACTGGGCACGGTGAAGACCCATGTCCGTCGGGGCCTCATCCGCCTGCGCGACCGGCTCCGCCCGACCGGGGAGGGCGATTCATGATCTCCCCGAACCCCGAGCGCATCGAAGAGCTGCTGGCCGACCGGGCCGTGTTCGGTCTGTCTTCCGGCGAAGACCGCGAACTCGCCGCCCTGCTGTCCGAGCACCCGGCCGCCGACGGCGACGTAGGCCTCGACCTCGAAGAAGCGGCCCTGGCCCTGGCCCTCACCGGCCCGGCCGTCGAACCGCCCGAGTCGCTCACCCGCAAGCTCTCGGGCGCCGCCGAGCGCTGGGTCGAAGAAGGGAAGCCAGCACCCGCAGCCGAACCCGGAGACCCGTACGGCGAAAGGCCAGCGGTGATCGGCTACATCGGCTGGCTAGCCGCCGCCGCCGCGATCGCCATCGCCGCCACCGCCTGGTTCAACACGGCCGAGCCGACCACGCCCTCCGCCGACGACCCGGACATCGTCGCCGCGCCGTCGCCGGCCGAGCAGGCCGCCGCCCTCGCCCAGCAACCGGGCGCCGTGGTCCTGCCCTGGGCCCAGTTCGACGCGGAATACCAAGGCGTCACCGGCGACGTGGTCTGGAGCCAAGACCAGCAGCGCGGCTACATGCGGCTGACCGGCCTCAAGACCAACGACCCGGCCCAGGCCCAGTACCAGCTCTGGATCGTCGACGCCCAGCGCGACGCGACGTTCCCCGTCGATGGCGGGCTGTTCGACGTGACCGAAGCCGGCGACGTGGTCGTGCCCTTCACCCCGCGCCTGCCCATCGGCAAGGCCGCGGCGTTCGCCATCACTGTCGAGCAGCCCGGCGGGGTCGTGAAGTCGGCCGGCCCGCTGCGGGTGGTCGCCCCGGCCGCCACGGGCTGATCGGCACGTTCTCAGCCTGCAAAGAACTTCTGCGCCCCGCGACGCGCTTGCGACCTCGGCCGTGCGTCAGCGCCCGGCTTAGCGGGCCGCACGCGCCGACTCCGGGCCCGATTCGGGCGCGGACGCCGCGGCGTCGTCCGGTAGCACACCCGCGTCGGCGAGAGCTTGCTCGATCTCAACCCAATAGGCCTTCCAGTTGGCGTCGCCGGGGAACGCGACATGATCGGTGTCGTAGGTCACAAGCTTGGCCCGGTCGCCGGCGAGCTCAAGGATCTTGCGCCCGTGCTTGGGCGGGAAGATCGGATCGTTCTGGGCTTGGAACACCAGTACGTAAGCCGGGGTGGTGCGCAGCACTGCGCGGCCGTCGAACGGGTGGCGCATCACCGCCGGCGGGATGCCGAACCGCCACGCCATAGGCGCGATGTGCGACGTGGCCGTCTCTAAGACGAGCGCCTGGGGCGTGCGCTGGGCCGCGACCTGCTGCGCGACCGACGCGCCGATCGACCGGCCGTGGATCGCGAAACGCTCGGCGTCGACCCGCGGGTCGGCCAGCAGCCGGTCGACCCAAGCCACGGCGTCTTCCACGACGTATTGCTGCGTCGGGTTGCCCGCCGAGCGCCCATACCCCCTGTACTCGGCCAGCAGCACGCTGACGCCCAGCCGGTGATAGCCCATCACGATGTGCTCTTGGTGGTCGATGAGCTCGGCGTTGCCGTGGAAGTGGATCACCGCCGGGCCGGGCTGAAGCGAAGCGCCGCCGGTGTCATTTCCGGGGGCGGGGAAGAACCAGGCCTCGACTTCGCGGTGCGCCGAGCCGTCGCGCGGCGGCCGGGCGTCGGCGCCGAGGTCGATCGGCCACCGTTCGTACTGCGCCGGCCCCCGGAACGCGCCCGACACCGGCCCGGCCATGTCGGCGGGGAACACCATGCGGTCCTGGATCAGCCACAGCGCCCCGACGTACAGCGCGTAGAACACCGGCAACAGCACAAGGATCCACGCCATGCGTTTGCGATCCGGGAAGACCTTCACGACCGAGCTTAGCGCGCCAAGACGCCGATCAGGCCCGGAACACCGAGCCGAGCTTCTTGCCCATGAGCGCCGCGGCGCCCAGCAGCGTCGTAAGCAACAGGGCCATGCCCCACACGCCCATCGCGCTGGCCAGGGCCTGGCCGTCCCCCAGCCGCTGGAACAGCGACCAGATCGCCTTGGTGATCGGGTAGTGCTCGGCCTTCTCGGCGAGGATCAGCGAGTCGCTCACCTCGAGCATGGCGAACGAGAACACCAGCACCCCGCCGGCGATCAGATTGGCCGTGATCATCGGCAGCACCACGCGCCGCAGGGTGTAGGCGCCCGAGGCGCCGAGGTTCTGCGCCGCTTCCTCCAGGCTGCCGGAGGTCTGCTCGAGGCCGGCCACCGCGGCGCGGAGCATGTACGGCAGCCGCCGGATCGCGTACGCCGCCACCAAGAACAGGCCCGGGTGCGGCGCCTGGCCCCGCAGTTGGAACAGCGAGCCAAACTGGAACCAGAACGACTCGGGGTTGTTCTGGGCCACGTCTTCCTGGAAGTACGCCGCGATCTCCGGCAACGGCGAGGTGAGGCTCATCGCCACAAAACCAAACGCCAGCACCAGCCCGGGCGTCGCCAGCGGGAGCATCGCCAGCGTGTCCAGCGCCGTCGCCCCCTTGACCTTGCAGCGGACCACCACGTACGCCACGGCGACGCCGAGCACCGCCGCGACGATCGTCGCGCCGAACGCGTAAATCAGGCTGTTGACGATCGACCCGCCCGCCAAGTCGTGCACCAGAACATCGCCGAAGTGCGACGCCGTGAACTGCTGCGGCAGCACCGTGTCGTACCACGACCCGCTCACGGCGAACGCCGAGAAGATCACCCCTAAGTGCGGGATGATCGCTAGGATCGAAACCCCCAGGGTCATCACCAGGCCGAACCACGGCATGAACCCGCGCATCGGACGCTCGGGCACCGCCGCGGTCGCCTTGCCCTGCATCGCGTGGGCCCGGCCGCCGAACGCGAGCTTCCCAACCAAGTACAGCGCCGCCGAGGCGATGAGCATCACCACCACCAGCGCATAGGGGCCCTTGCTCGATTCGACCTCTTGCAGGCCGTAGAAAACCTGCACCGGCGTGATGCGCGTGTACTCGAAGATCAGCGGCGTGCCGAGCTCGGTGAAGCTCCAGATCAGGACGATCGTCCCGCCGGCGAACACCCCCGGCAGGATGAGCGGCAGCGTGACCTTGCGGAACTTCCGCCACGCGCCGCAGCCGAGGTTCTGCGCCGCTTCTTCGAGCGACGGGTCGACATTGGCCAGCGCCGCCGACGCGTTGAGGTACACGATCGGGTACAGGTGCAGCGCTTCCATCAGCACGATGGCCCAAAAACGCCCGTCGAAGGTCAACCCGGCGATCGCCACCTGGGCCCCGAGGAAGTCGATGCCCGGCGCGCCCGCCTCCAAAAAGCCCAGGTCGCGCAGCAGCGCATTGAGCGCGCCGGCCCGGCCGAGCATCGCCTGCAGGCCGATCGCCCCCACGAACGGCGGCAGGATCAGCGGCGCCAACACCAAACCCGTCACCACGACCTTGCCCGGGAACTTGAACCGGGTCGTGGTCATGGCCATGGGCACGGCCAGCACGATCGAAAGCGTCGTGGTCGCCAGGGCCACCCAGGTCGCGTTGAGCAGCCCCTCCCGGTACAGCGGGTCCTGCAGCACCCCGAGGTCGGGGTCCAGGAAGTACCGGAGGGTGAAGCCGCCGTCGTCGTCGCTGAAGGCCCCGCGCACGGTCAGCCAGATCGGCACCACCAGCAGCAGCACGAGCACGCCCGTGAGCAAGGCCATCAGGCCGTACTGCCAGAGGAACTTGGAGGTGCTGTGCCGGATCGCCATCGGGGAGGCAATCTACCCGGCTCCGCAGTCGCCCGCAGGGCGGGCCGCCGAGACGCTCCCCGTCAGCCGGCGTGGCTCTCCCACGGGCCCGTGATGGCGAGCACCAGCCCGTCGCCCTGGACGCTCACAAAAAGCGTGCTGCCGTCGGGCGAGAAGTTGGCGCCGGCGAACTCGCTGCCCGACAGCACGTTCCGGGCGAAGCGGTAGCCGCGGCCGTCCGGCGTCACCCCGACGATGTCGTTGGTGTTCTTCGAGTCTTCGCAGACGATCAGGTCGCCCCAGGGCGCCACGGTGAGGTTGTCGGCGTTCTCAAGCAGGTCGGTGTCGTTGGGCTCGAGGAACAGCTCCAGCGTCGGCGGGGCCTCGGCCTCGCCGGGGCCGCCCTCTTGTGGGCTGGGCGTGTACCGGAAGATCTGGCCCGAACGGTTGCGCCCGCCCGACGTGCAGGCGAAGAACGCCGACCCGCGCCCGAACCAGATGCCCTCGGCACGGGCGAACCGGGCCGCGCCGGCCTTGAACGCCCGGTAGCGAAGGTCATCCTTATCCGAATCGACCTCGTCGAGGTCGATCCACCGCACGGCCAAAGGCTTGCCGATCGGCGTCGCGTGCTCAGAGTGATCCCCGGCCTTCATCAGCGTGTGCGCCGCGGACGAGGCGCTCTGCATCACCTCTTTCGAGCTGATGTCCGTGATCCAGTTGCGGACGTCGGCCGAGGCTTCACCCACCAGCGCCAGCGCCTGGAGCCTGCCGCCCCGCGCAAGCTGACCCGGCACGTGGGGCAGGAACCGGTAGAAGCAGCCGTCGTGCAGGTCTTCGGTCAGGTACACCGCGCCCGAGGCCGGGTCGACGGCGACCGCCTCGTGCGTAAACCGGCCCATGTCCTTCAGCGGGATTGGCGTCACCGGGCCGGTCGCCGAGGCCGGCACCTCGAAGCAGTAGCCGTGCACCTGCTCGGCATTGGGGTTGGTTTGCGTGAAGACCTCCTCGCAGGTGATCCACGAACCCCAGGGCGTGGGCCCGCCGGCGCAGTTGCGGTCGGTGCCCAGGAGCGACGCAAACCGCTTGACCACCTGGCCGGTCCGGGTGTCGTAGTGGATCGTGGTCGTGCCGCCGAGCGACGGCGTCTTGCCTTGGCCCGCGTCGTACAACCGCGCGAGGTCGACGCTTCCCAGGCGCTCATTGTTTCGGCCGTACGGGCTGCCCCGGAACCAATCGGCTTCGAGCTCGTGGTTGACGATGAGCACGGTGAGCCCGTCGGGCCCGGCGAACGACGCGGCGCCGTCGGGCATCCCGCCGAAGAGCAGCCCGTCGTCGAGCTCGTCGCCGATCGTCGCCAACACCCGATAGGTAAAGCCGGCCGGGAGGTCGAGCACGCCCTTGGGGTCCGAAACCAGCGGCCCATACCCCGCCGACGGGCCGGACTCGCCCCACGCGGCCGTCGGGTTCAACGCCCACTGGCGCAGGCCCAAGAAGCCGGCGGAAACCGCGGCGGCGGAGGTCAGGAATCGGCGACGAGAAACCGGGATGCTCTGCATGCACCCATCTTTGCCGGGTTGCCCGCCGCGGACCACCGGGCCGGACGAATTGTGACTCGTTCGCACTGCGTCAAGAAGCCGGTCCCGCACCGAGCGGCACGCGGGCGTCGCTCCCCGACGCGGCCCAAGCGCGTCAGCCCACCGACACGGGGCGGTGCGCGTCGTCGGGCCG
>JBCCXV010000144.1:0-6558 GCA_039191195.1 Planctomycetota bacterium | reverse complement strand
GGCGTAGGAGGCCCGGCCCTGGCTCATGCCGCGGAGGGAGTTGGAGTAGCCGAACATCTCGGAGAGCGGGGCCTCGGCGGTGATGACGCGGGTGTTGCCGCGTTCTTCGTCGCCGATGATCAGGCCTCGTCGGCGGTTTAGGTCGCCGGTGACGTTGCCGAAGAACTCGTCGGGGGTGGTGACGACGACCTTCATGATGGGCTCCATGAGCTGGAGGCCGGCGCGGCGGGTGGCTTCCTTGAAGGCGATGGCGCCGGCGACCTCGAAGGCGACCTGGGAGGAGTCGACGTCGTGGTACTTGCCGTCGAGCAGGGAGACCTTGACGTCGAGCAGCGGGTAGCCGGCGAGGACGCCGGACTTGGCGGTGGCGCGGCATCCGACGGCGACCGAGGGGATGTACTCCTTGGGGATGGCACCGCCGATGATCTTGTTCTGGAAGGCGACGCCGTCGCGCCAGTCGAGCTCTTCCTCGAGGGCCTGTTCCTCGGTGATGGGCTCGACGGAGATGGTGCAGTCGCCGAACTGGCCGCGGCCGCCGGTCTGCTTCTTGTGGACGCCCTGGGCCTCGGCGGCCTTGGTGATGCACTCTTTGTAGGCGACGCGTGGCTGGCCGACGTTGACGGGGATCTTGAGGTCGCGGGAGATCTTGGTGGTGATGATGTCGAGGTGGAGCTCGCCCATGCCGGCGATGATGGTTTCGCCGGTCTCGTCGTCGTAGTGGGCCTGGAAGGACGGGTCTTCGCGGCGGAGGGCGCCGAGGGCGTTGGCGAGCTTCTCCTTGTCGGCGCCGGACTTGGGCTCGATGGACATGGAGATGACGGGCTCGGGGAAGTCCATGCGGTCCAAGACGATGGGGTCGTCGGAGTCGCAGAGTGTCTCGCCGGTGTAGCTGTTCTTGAGTCCGACGACGGCGACGATCTCGCCGGCCTTGGCCTCGTCGCGGGCCTGGCGGTCCTTGGAGTGCATCTCGAAGATGCGGGAGACGATCTCGCGCTTGCCGTTGTTGGAGTTGAGCACGCGGGTGCCCTTGGCCATGACGCCGGAGTAGACGCGGAGGTAGGTGAGGTCGCCGTGGGTGTCGTTGACGATCTTGAAGACCAGGGCGGAGAAGGGGGCGTCTTCGCTGTGGGGGCGGGTGAGGCGGACCTCGGCGTCCTTGGGGTCGGTGCCCTCGGTGTCGGGCACCTCGGTGGGCTGGGGCAGGTACTCGACGACGGCGTCGATCACCTTCTGGACGCCGGTGTTCTGGAGGGCCGAGCCGCAGAAGACGGGGTGGATCTCGCGGCGGAGGACGCCGGCCCGGAGGGCGGCCTTGGCTTCTTCGACGGTGACCGAGGCGTCGTCTTCGAGGTACTTCTCGAGGAGCTCTTCGTCGAGCTCGGCGCAGACCTCGATGAGTTCGTGGCGTTTTTCGGCGGCGAGGTCTTTGAGGTCGTCGGGGATGTCGAACTCGACGACTTCTTCGCCCATAGCGCCCTCGAACTTGTAGGCCTTCATCTCGAAGAGGTCGACGACGCCGGAGAAGGTGTCGCCGGCGCCGATGGGCAGCTGGACGGGGATGGCGCGGGCGCCGAGGCGTTCGCCGATGGAGTTGAAGGAGAAGTCGAAGTCGGCGCCCATCTTGTCCATCTTGTTGATGAAGCAGATGCGGGGGACGCCGTAGCGTTCGGCCTGTCGCCAGACGGTTTCGGACTGGGCTTCGACGCCCTCTTTGCCGTCGAAGACGACGACGGCGCCGTCGAGGACACGCATGGATCGTTCGACTTCCATGGTGAAGTCGACGTGTCCCGGGGTGTCTATGAGGTTGAGGGTGTATTCGACGCCGTTGAAGGTCCAGGGGCAGGTGGTGGCGGCGGACTGGATGGTGATGCCGCGGTCCTGCTCGTCCTGGAGGTGGTCCATGGTGGCCATGCCGTCGTGGACCTCACCGATCTTGTAGGACTTGCCGGTGTAGAAGAGGATGCGCTCGGTGGTGGTGGTCTTGCCGGCGTCGATGTGGGCGCAGATGCCGAAGTTGCGGGTCTTCTCGAGACGCGGGGACGACTTGGCGGGAGCGGCGGTGGACATGGCGTGGCCCTGTGGGGAGAAACGTGGGTGAGGGATCGGTTGGATGCGGCGGTGCGCATCCTTCTGTGGCCGCCCGTGGGTGGCCGGGGTGCGTTGGCGAGCGCGTCTCTCGGGCGTGGTCCGAGGTGGACGCACGACCCAAGGGTGGAGACCGACACCTTCGCGGATCCTAGCTTCGGAAGCCGCGCGGCCGTCGCTCCAGCGGGCAAAGGCTACCGGACTTCGGCCGTCGGTCAAGGCGGGGGGCCGCAACCCGTCTGAGGGCCGGGGTTTGGGGGCGATGCGACGGGGCCTGGCCGGCCGAGCGACGGGGAGGCGGTCGAGCGGGGTTCTCCGCCTTGACAGGCCCGGGGGCCGGGGTACTGTGTCGGGTTCGGCGGCGGGGTGCGTTACCCCGCCATCGCCTTCGGCGACCCCCCGGTCGGCGGGCCTCGGCCCGGCGGCTCCTTCGGATCGACTCGATGGACCGGATGCGAATCCGATTCCGTTGCGGGACCGTGCGGTGAGCGATCACCGGCGTTTCCAAGTCGGCAGGCTCGGCCCGGCGCGTGGCGCGGGGCCGTGGGATACGGGGACGACCCGCTCGGGAGCGGCCATGGCGTGAGCCCTGGCGACCGCTTGCCGCTCGCGGGCCCGCTCGTCGGAGGCCGCTCGACGCTTGTCGTTGAGTGGCTTTTTTGTTGGCCGCCCGGCGCGGCCTTCCCGCGGAGACGGGGCCGACCGCCCTGCCCGCTCGCCGGAGCCCGCTCCCTGCCCGCTGCTGACTCGCACAACCCGAACCGCCTGCCGGACGCCATGGGTGTCGCGGCGGGCCCGCTGGAAACGACCCCATGAACGCCTCTGAGATGCTCCGCCTGATCGATTCGATCGCCCGCGACCGCAACGTCGACAAGGAGCTTCTGTTCGAAGACCTCGAACAAGCGATGGTCTCGGCCGCGCGCAAGCACTTCAACGCGATCGACTCGGAGGACTTCACGTCGGAGATCGACCGGTTCACCGGCGTGATCCGGGTGTTCCGGGCCGAAGAAGAGATCCCGCTGGAGGAGCTCGGTCGGATCCCGGCGCAAACGGCCAAGCAGGTGATGATCCAGCGGTTCCGGGAGGACGAGCGATCGGCGATCTACGACGAGTTCATCGACCGCGTCGGCGAGCTGGTGACGGGCACGGCCCAGCGGTACGAAGGCGGCGCCTTGGTCGTCCAGGTGGGCCACCGGGCCGAGGGCTTCATGCCCCGGAGCGAGCAGATCCCGGGCGAGCAGCACCAGCCCGGCGAACGCGTCCGATGCCTGATCCTCGACGTGCGCGACACCGGCAGCCAGGTGAAGATCGTGCTGTCGCGGGGCGCCCCCGAGCTCATCCGCCGGCTGTTCGAGGTGGAGGTGCCCGAGGTGGCCGAGCGGATCATCGAGATCCGCGCGATGGCCCGGGAGCCCGGGGCGCGGACGAAGATCGCCGTGGCCAGCGTGGATAGCAAGGTCGATGCGGTGGGCGCCTGCGTGGGCGTGCGCGGCAGCCGTATCCGGAACATCGTGGACGAGCTGGGCGGCGAGAAGATCGACATCGTCCGCTGGAACGAGTCGAGCCAGATCCTGATCCAAAACGCCCTCAAGCCGGCGGAGGTCGTGGAGACCTCGCTGTGCTTTGAGCTGGGGCGTGCGACGGTCGTGGTCAACGAAGACCAGCTTTCGCTGGCGATCGGCAAGCGCGGGCAGAACGTGCGGCTGGCGGCCCGGCTGACGAACTGGGACGTGGACATCCTCACGCCCGCGGAGTTCACCAAGAGCCTGGACATCATGGCCGAGACGCTCGAGTCGATCGAAGGCGTCGAAGAGTCGCACGTCGACCAGTTGGCGGCCTTGGGCCTCATCAGCGTGTTCGACGTCGAAGAAGTCGGCGCCGAGTACCTGGCCGAGACGCTGCAGATCGAGGCCGAGTTGTCGGTGAACGTGGTCGCCATTGCGGCCGAGCGCGGCAAGGTGGTCGCCGAAGAGCAGGCCAAGGAGAAGGCCGAGCAAGAGCGTCTGAAGCAGGAGCGCGAGGCGGCCGGCCTGACCGGCGCGGCGCCCGGCCAAGGCACGGTGGCCGACGCGCAGGCGGCGGCGATCCTCGGCCAAGCGGCGCCCGCGGTGGCCCCCGAGGGCGAGGCTCCGGCGGCGCCGGCGTCGGGCGGAGACGACCTGGTGTCGATGCTCGAATCGCGGCAAGACGCCCCGGAAGCCCCGGAAGCCTCGAACACCCCGGAAGCCTCGGAAAGCCCGGCCCCCTCGGCCGACGCCGAAGACACCGGTGTTGAAGCCGAGGGCGAGCCGTCTGAAGAAGCCGACCCCGAGCCGGAGGCGACGGCGCAGGCCGTAGCCGAAGGCGATCCCGCCGAGTCGCCGGAGAAACCGGCCGAGGCGTGAGCCTTGTGACCTGACCCCCTGGGGCTTCGCAGCGCTGCGTCGCCCCCCACCGATCCGCGCTACGGCGCCCCCGGAGTTTCCCCCTTGGCGAAGTCGCTTCGCGTATTCAACCTTGCCAAAGAGCTCGGCGTGGCGAGCAAGGACATCGTGGCCAAGTGCGAGGCCGAAGGTGTCCCGGGCATCACCAACCACATGTCGACCGTGAAGGTGGGCTTGGCGGTGACGATCCGCCAGTGGTTTGGCGACGCCGGCGAAGGCGGCGCCGCGACGGCGACGGCGGTGGAGACGGCCGAGCCGATCGCCGCCGAGGTGAAGAAGAAGGCGGCCAAGAAGAAGGCGGCGCGGAAGAAGGCGCCGGCCAAGAAGAAGGCCGAGCCCGAGCCCGCGCCCACGGCCGAAGCGACGCCGTCGGCTGAGGCGCCCGCGGAGCCCGCGGCCGCGCCGGCCGTGTTGGAAGCGCCCATGCCCGCGGCCGAACCGGCCCCGATTGTGGAGATGGCGCCTCCGGCGGAGGCCGCGCCGGCGGTGGCGGCCGAGGCCCCGGCCGTCGAAGAAGAGGCTCCGGCCGGCGAGGTTGCGCCCGAGCCCCCCGCGGAGATGGCACCGGCCACGACGCCGGCGGAGGTCGGGCCGATGGGTCAGCAGAACGTGCCCGACCGGCCCGACGTCGTGAAGCCGGCCGGCGAGCAGCTGCAAGCGCCCAAGAAGGCGGCGATGCGCGGCCCGCGGGTGATCCGGGTCGAGAAGCCGGACGAAGTCGAGAAGCCCCGGGGCCCGGGCGGCCCGCGCGGCCCGCGAGGCGGGAACAACCCGTCGCTGGCGCCGGGCGAGGTGCAGGGCATCACCCGCAGCCGTGGGCCTTCGCGCGGGGGCGGGGTCAAGAGCATCGGCGGCCCGGATGACGCGCCGGCCCGCGGCGGCGCCCCGGCGGGGCCCGGCGGACGCGGCGGGCCCGGAGGCGGGGGCGGCGGTCGTCGCCGCACGCTGAGCACGCGTCGCGGCCGTGCCGGCGACTCGCAGTTCACGGGCCCGACGCAGTTTTCGCAGGCCGACCTGGACGAACTCGACAAGCGGATGCGCGGCGCCTCGGGCTTCATCAAGAAGCGCCGCAACGACCTGCGCCGGGGCGAGCACACCGGCAGCCGTGCCGAGACCGCGCTGCAGACCGGCGGCGAGGTCGAGGTCGAAGAACCGCTGACCATCAAGAGCCTGTCATCGGCGACGGGCATCCGGACGGTCGACATCGTCAAGTGGCTGTTCAAGAAGGGCGTGATGGCCACGGTGAACTCGGCGATCGACACCGAGGCTGCTGAGGAGGTCTGCCTCGAGCACGGCATCGAGCTCAAGATCAAGGAGCACGAGACCGCCGAGCAGCGCGTCGAGAAGGAGTTCGCCCAGCGTGACCAGATCGACGTGCAGGCGCGCCCGCCGGTGGTGACGGTGCTAGGCCACGTCGACCACGGCAAGACGTCGCTGCTCGACCGGATCCGCAAGGCGGACGTGGCGGCGCACGAAGACGGCGGCATCACCCAACACGTCGGCGCCTACCGGGTTTCGGTGGACGGCGGCGACGGCGACACCAAGACCGTCGTGTTCCTCGATACGCCGGGCCACGCGGCCTTTACCCAGATGCGCAGCCGGGGGGCTCAGCTCACCGACGTCGCCGTGCTGGTGGTGGCGGCGGACGACGGCGTGATGCCGACGACCGTCGAGTCGATCAACCACACCAAGGCCGCGCAGGTGCCCATCGTCGTGGCGATGAACAAGATCGACCTGCCGGGCGTGACCGAAGACGGCATCCAGAAGATCTACGGCCAGCTTGCAGAGCACGGGCTGAACCCGACGGCCTGGGGCGGCGAGACCGAGGTGGTGAAGGTGTCGGCCCACACGGGCGAGGGCATCGAAGAGCTGCTGGAGATCCTTGACCTGCAGTCGCAGATCCTGGAGCTGACCGCCGATTACCAGGGCCCGGCCCGGGGCGCGGTGATCGAGGCCGAGATGCAGCCCGGTCGCGGCTCGGTGGCCCGGGTGCTGGTGCAAGAAGGCCAGGTGAAGGTGGGCGACTTCGTGGTGGCCGGGCGCGCCTTTG
>JBCCXV010000143.1:0-6562 GCA_039191195.1 Planctomycetota bacterium | reverse complement strand
CTCGACCCCGCGGCCCGGCGGGTGGCGCGGGCGGACCTGGTGCGCCGCCGCCTTGGCGGCCGCTGATCTGTGAGGTGGTTTGGGTGTGCCTACGCGGGCTGCGCGTGCTCGGCGGTCACGGAGCGCACGAGGTCTTCGAGCGTGGGCGGGCCAAGGATGAACTCGGCGGCGCCGGCGCCGAGCGTCTGCGATGCCGGTTCGATGAGGGACGCGGCGCGCTCACCGGCGATCACCCAGCCGGTGTCGTCGGGCGCGGGCGGTTCGGCGCCTTGCTCCGCGGCGACGCGCGTCAGGGTCTGTTTCACGTGACCGGTTTCGGCGCGGGCCGGGCGTACGCGTAACACCTGCTCACCCAAGCCTGCCCGGAGCTTGCCGGGCGGGCCCTGGGCGGCGACGCGGCCTCGGTCCATCACGATCAGCCGGTCACAGCGGTCGGCCTCGTCGAGCTGGTGGGTGGTCGCCAACACGGCGGCGGCGTGCTCTTGCGCCCGCTGGCGCAGGCCCCGCCACCAGTCGGCGCGGGCGTCGGCGTCGAGGCCGACGGCGGCTTCGTCGAGCAGCAGCACGGCCGGGTTGGCCAGCCCGGCCGCGGCGAGTTCGAGGCGTCGGGCTAGGCCTCCGCTGAGTTCGCCTGCGGCGTCGGAGGCCCGGTCGTCTAGGCCCGCGTTGCGCAGGGCGGTCGCCACGGCGTCTTGGGCTGCCCGGCCGCGCAGCCCTTTGAGCGTGGCGAACAGCCGCAGGTGCTCGGCGACGGTGAGGCGCGCATCGATGCCGCCGGCTTGCAACACCACGCCCATTGCTTGCCGCGCTCTTCCCGGGTGCTGCGCGACGTTGTGGCCGGCGATCGAGGCGTGGCCTGTGGTCGGTTGGAGCAGCGTCGCAAGGATGCGGAAGAGGGTCGATTTGCCGCTTCCATTGGCGCCGAGTACGCCGACCAGCTCGCCGGGCTCGATGGCGAACGACACGCCGTCGAGGGCGTTGCGCTGGGGCCGGTTCTTGCGCGCGGGGAAAGTCTTGCGGAGGTCGCGGACGTCGATGACGGGGGCGCGGGAGCCGCTCACAGCCGGTCGATCGAGACGATCGCCAAGACGATCGGCAGATAGGCGAGGGTGGTGAGGAACAGCCGTTTGGCCTGGGGTCGGGAGGGCACGAACACCAAGCGGATGGCTTCGACCAGCAGCCACGAGCCGGCGAGCGTGCACACGATAAAGCTCAGCCAGCCGGCGTAGCCCAGCCAAGTGGGCGCCATGCCCAGGGGCAGCAGCGCGATGGAGGTCAGCAGGATCTGGCCGAAGGTGCGGCGGCCGTCGGGCTCGACCACGGGCAGCATCTTCAGGCCGGCGCGGGCGTAGTCGTCGCGGTAGAGCCAGGCGATGGCCAGGAAGTGCGGCGCCTGCCAGATGAACATGAGCGCGAACACGCACCAGGCCAGCGGGTTGAGGGTTTCGGCTGCGGCGGCGAACCCGATCAGCGGCGGCGCGGCCCCGGGTACGGCGCCGATCCAGAGGGCCAGCGGGGTGACGCGCTTGAGCGGGGTGTAGACCGCGACGTAGGCGAACACCGTTGCGGCGGTGAGGCCCGCGGCGAGCCAGAGCCCGACGGCCGACAGTGCGCCAACGCCGGTGGCTGAGAGGGCCAGTCCGACGGCGAGCGCTTCGCCCGGAGCGACCCGCCCGGCGGGCAGCGGCCGGTCGCGCGTGCGTTGCATCATGCCGTCGGTGTCGCGCTCCCACCACTGGTTGAGGGCCGCGGCGCCCATGCAAGAGAGCCCGGCGCCGGCGAGGGCGGCGAGCAGCGGGACCCAGGGGAAGCCGGCGCCTTCTGTGCGCAAGCCCATGCCCATGGCGAAGCCGATCGACGTGGTGATGAGCACCATGAGCGCGATGCGCGGCTTGGTGAGCGCCGACAGCTCGTGCAGGCGTCGGGCCCAGCCCGTACGGGTGGTCCACGACCCGATGGGCGGCGCCCCGCCGCGCAGTCCTCCTGTGGCTTGGCTCATGCCCCCACCTCCTCGAGCACGCGGGGGTCGCTGCGTGTGCCGGCTGGCGCCGGCGGCCACGAGTCAGCGCGCGGGGCGGGCTCGGGCGTGGTGACAGCGGTGCGTGCGGCGGGCACCGTGGCGATCGGCTGCTCGCTCTCGGCCTCCAGAGCCACGAGCCGGGCGCGATGCACGGACCAAGCCAAGGCGCAGACGGTCGCGAGCAGCGCCGCGCCGACGGCCTGGTGCCCGCTGGCGAGCAGCGGGTGGATGTTGCTCCACACGGTCATCAAGCCCAGCGCGAGCTGCACGCCGACGAATGCGAGCGCGAGGCCGGCCCACCGCCTGGTTCGGCGGTCCATCGCGGCGCTGCGTCCGACGGCCGCGGCGGCGGCGAGCACGACGACGCACACGCCGATGGCGCCGACGCGGTGCGCGTAGTGCAGCCAGATCTTGCTCAGCTCGGGCTGCGTTTGCGCTCGGGCCACGAGCTTGGCGTCCATGGTGGCCAACGCTTCGGCGCGGCCTTCGGGCGTGGTCGGCGGGAGGACGGACCCCATGACCAGGGGTGCGTCGGGGATGGCTCTTTCGGCCTGGCCGTGACGGACCGCGGCGCCCAGTACGAGTTGCAAGGACACGGCCCCGAGCAGGGCGTAGGCCCAGGCCGCGGGCTTGCGGCCGGTGCGGTTGTTCGACGCCGCGCGGGCCGCGCGGAGGTTGTGCGCGAGACGCGTCGCGCTCCACGCTAGCCACAGCGTCATCGCGCCCACGCAGACGGCGCCGACGGCCGAGAACCGCCATTGGATGAGTTCGGCTTCGCCGTCTTGTCGCCCGAGCAGCACCGCGGCCACGAAGGCGACGAGCAACACGGTCGTGAGTGCCCAGATCTCCGCCGCCCCCCCCTTGGGTTTGACGCTGGCGGCGCGGTCGCGCAGCCGTTGCGGCAGGGCCGTGGCGCCGGCGAGCACGACGGCGAAGCCCAGGATGAGCTGTCCCGCTACGCCATGGACGCCCGCGAGGAAGACGGACTGCTCGGAGACCCGGAAGCCGCCCATGAGACCCTGGCTGATGATCAGCCCTAGCAGCGCGACGCTGGCCCAGCGGAGGACGGGCCGTACGGGCCGTGCCCGCCACACGGCGACGACTTGCGCGATGCTCAAGAGCCCCGCGGCGGCGCCGAGCAGCCGGTGGGAGTGCTCGAAGAACGGTCCTTGAAAGAACTCGCCGGTGGCCGGGTCGTAGGCCCAGTCTTCGATAGGGGCCAGGAACATCTGCCGGCCGAAAGTGCCGGGCCAGTCGGGCACGGCCATGCCGGCGTCGTAGCTGGTGACCTTGCCGCCGAGGACGACGAGGGCGAACACGCCCACCCCGAGCGCGACCGACACCCAACGGGCGGCGGACTGTCCCCGCGGTGCGGGCGCGGACGCGGCGGGCTGGTCGGTAGGCGGGCTCACGCTTTGGGATCGCAGGTGCAGAAGGCACGAGCGGGGCGGCGGCCGTCTTCCCTCGACGACGGCCCCTGTCCCCTTGGTTCAGGCGGGATCATAACAGAACTCTCACACTCAGTCCGCCTCCCCGGACGACATAGTAGTTCGGGTAAGACGCGCAGGCTGGAGCGACACGCCGCGTTTAGATTGTGAGCGATGGGCGCAGCGCGATCCGATCCGGGCGGGAACCGCGGCCGTTGGCCTGGTTTGTCGAAGCGGGGCCCGGGCTTGCCCAACGGCGGCCGGATGGGGTTACACTCCTCGACCCGCCGCACCCGTAGCTCAATTGGATAGAGCACCTGACTACGGATCAGGAGGTTGCAGGTTCGACTCCTGCCGGGTGCATGCTCGCGAGACGCCTGGGCCCACTCGAGGGGCCTTTGTCGGCGTGTCGTGCTGACTTCATCGTGCTGTGCGGTGCGCCGCTCGTGGACTGGGTCCGCGTGGCTGCCATGCCGCCGCCGGCGCACGACCCGACCCCTCGCATGAGATACAGTGGCGGAATGCTCAAAGTCGAACCTCGTCGTCTCCACGGGCCCGGCCCGTCGCCCGTCCACGAAAACGTCCTCGCCGCCCTCGGCCAGCCGTGCATCGGCCACATGGACCCCCGGTTCATGGAGATCATGGACGAGGTCCGCAAGATGCTCCAGCAGGTCTTCAAGACCGAGAACCCCATGACGCTGGCTTGCTCGGGCACCGGGTCGGCCGGCGCCGAGATGCTTATGGCCAACCTCGTCGAGCCCGGCGACACCTGCCTGATCGGGATCAACGGCGTGTTCGGCGGTCGGCTGACCGACAAAGCCCGCCGCATGGGCGGCGTTGTCCACAACATGGAGCAGCCTTGGGGCACGGTGTTCGACGTCGACGCCATCAAAGAGAAGGTCGCCGAGCTCAAGCCCAAGCTCGTGGCCTTCGTGCACGCCGAGACCTCGACCGGCGCCCACCAGCCCTTCGAGGGCTTGGCCGAAGAGGTGCACAAGCACGGCGGGCTCTTGGTGATGGACTGCGTGACCTCGCTCTCGGGCCTGCCGGTGGAGATCGACGCGTGGGGCATCGACGCCGCGTACTCGGGCACGCAGAAGTGCCTGAGCTGCCCGCCGGGCCTGGCGCCGGTCACCGTGGGGGAGCGCGCCCTGCACAAGGCCCAGAACCGCAAGTCGCCCGTGACGAGCTGGTACCTCGACCTCAACCTCGTGGGCAACTACTGGGACGGCGACCGCGCTTACCACCACACCGCACCGGTCAACATGAACTACGCCCTGCACGAGGCGCTCAGCCGGGCGCTCGAAGAAGGCCTGCCCGCGCGGTTTGAGCGGCACAAGTCGGCCCACGAGAAGCTCAAGGCCGGGTTGTTGGAGCGGGGCTTCACCTACGCCACGCAAGAGGGACACGTGCTGCCCATGCTCAACTGCATCAAGCTGCCCGAGGGATTTGAGAACGAGGCGGGCGCCCGCAAGCGGCTGCTCGAAGAGTTCAACCTCGAGGTCGGCGCCGGGCTGGGCGCGTTCAAGGGCGCGTGCTGGCGCATCGGCATCATGGGCGAGGGCGCCCGCGACGCCAACGTCGACTTCATCCTGCAATCGATCGACGCCGTGCTCAACTAAGCCGGTTCCGCCGGCGCTGCGTCTCGGACTTGCAACAGCTCGGCGGCGATGCTCACGGCGATCTCGGCCGGGTGGTTGCTCCCCAGCGGCATACCGATCGGGCAGCGGAAGTCGATGCGCTCCAGATTGACGCCGGCGTCTTGCAGCTCGCGCCGCAGCGTGGCGGCCTTGGCGTCGCTGCCGATCACGCCCAGGAAGGCGAAGCGCCGGCCGGCCTCAAAAATGCGCTGCAGCACCGGGCGGTCGGCGGCGTGGCCCCGAGTCATGCACAGCACGTGGGCGGCGTCGGGCAGGCTATGGACATAGCTCGGCGGGTCATCGGTGCGCACGGCCTCCACGCCTTCGGGCAGCTTGCCGAGCCAGTCGGGTCGGGGATCGACGCACGTGACCCGGCAGGCCATAGGCTCCAGCACCCGGGCGAGCGCCTGCGTCACGTGGCCGGCGCCGAAGATCACGACCCGCCAGCCGGACCGGTCGACGCGCTCGAAGAACAGCCGAACCCGCCCGCCGCAGGTCATGCCGATGTCTGAGGCGAGGTTCCAGTCGAAGAACCGGGTGGCCGGGCCGGCCTCGAGCATCGCCTGGGCTTCCTGGATGGCGCGGGCTTCGATCTTGCCGCCGCCGACGGTGCCGTGGTCGTGGCCCGAGGCGCGGACGATCATCCGAGCCCCCGCATCGGCCGGTGTGGAGCCGTGGGCATCGACCAGGGTGACGGCGACAAACGGCTCGCCCCGCTCGTTCAGCACCGCGTAGCGTTCGTGGTGGGTCAGCGAGGGCATGGCGTCGCTCAGTGGGGAGCCACCGGCGCCGCAGACACGTTGGCGGCCGACAACGCCTCAATCGCCATCAGCAGCGCCTCGTTCGTGGCCGGCAGATTCAACGGCACGTCGGCGCCGGGCGAGAGAAACGACAGCGCGTGCCGGCACGCCAGGAAAGGCGCAATACCCAGCATGAGCGGCGGCTCGCCGACGGCCTTGCTCTGGCGCACGTTGATCTGGTGCTTGGGGTTCGGGAAGGCGTCGAGGTTGAACACTTTGGGGGTGTCGGTGGCGTTGGGCACCTTGTACGTGGTGGGGGAGCGCGAGAGCAGGTCGCCGTCGTCGCCGTAGCGCAGCTCTTCGGTGGTGGACCAGCCCATGCCCTGGATGAACCCGCCGTAGAGTTGGCCGAGGTCGACGCCGGGGTTGATCATCCGGCCGATGTCCATCAGCACGTCGGTGCGGTCGACGGCCAGGTCGCCGGTGAAGCGGTCGATGGTGACCTCGGCCGCGGCGGCGCCGGTGGTGTAGTAGAAAAACGGGTTGCCTTGGCCGGTGTCTCGGTTGAAGTCGACACCGGGCGTGGCGTAATAGCCGCGGGCGCCGAGGTCGACCCGGGCCCGCCGGGCGGCGTCGCAGAAGGGGCCGAACGCGAGTTTGTGGCCGGGCTTGCGGTCGTCGAAGACGTGGCCTGATTCGAAGCGGACGTGCTCGGGCTCGGGGGCGATGCCGGCG
>JBCCXV010000142.1:0-6640 GCA_039191195.1 Planctomycetota bacterium | reverse complement strand
GGGCCGAACCCCGAAGTGTAGTCGCCGGGCCAACCAATCCGAAGCGCCGATCGTGGGTTCCCCACGGACCCCGCGAGCCCCCTCGGATCGCCCGACTTTCGTACAGTGTACGAGCGATGCAAATCCCCCGACCTTGCCCAGTTTCCCGGCCCGCCCCGTCTCGCCCCACGAGCACGGCGGCAGCGCTGGTAGGCCTCTCCGTCGCGGCCCTCGTCCCGCTCGCGGGCTGCGCTCCCCACCTCCCGCCCGAAGACGAAGACGCCCTGCGCACCCGCCTCATGGACGCCTACCGCAGGCCCCTCGGCGCCACGGCCGACGCCAGCACCATCCGCGTCCAGCCCTCGGAAGACGAGGTCGAAGCACGGCTCACCGAGGAACGCCTCCAAGAACTCGACGAGATGTCCGGTCCCTCGGCGTACCCCGAAACCGCCGGCGACCTCGGCGCCGCGCTCACCGGCGAGGCCCCGGCTCAAGACGAGGCCGGCGCCACCCAGCCCGCCGACGAACGCCCCATCTCGCTCGAAAGCGCCATCCGCTTGGCCGTCACCGAGAACCTCGACGTCTCGGTCGCCGCCCTCACGCCCGCCATCGCCGACGCCCAGCTCGACCAGGCCGAGGCCGCCTTCGAGGCCGTCTTCTTCACCGACTTCGAGTTCGCCGATCTCGACACCCCCCAGCCCGCAGGCCCCGTGCCCGGCCTCTCGGGCGACACCGTTTCCCGCACCACCTCCCTCGAGGTCGGCGTCCGCAAGCCCCTGGTCACCGGCGGGTCGGTCGAGGTCTCGTCCACCATCACACGCTCCGACAACGAGCCCACCGTCTTCGGCGTCGAAGAGTTCTACGACGCCGACCTGGCCTTCACCTTCAGCCAGCCCCTGCTCCGCAACTTCGGCTCCGAGGTCAACCGGGCCCAGATCGTCTTGGCCGACAACGCCCGCGGACAGGCCCTGGCCGACTACCGCGCCACCCTGCTCGACGCCGCCCTCGACGCCGAGACCGCGTACTGGAACCTCTACGCGTCCCGCAAACGCCTGGCGATCCTCGAAGCCCAGCTCACCCGCACCATCGAGTTGCGGGACATCCTCGAACAGCGCCTCGACTTCGACGCCCGGATCTCCGCCTTTACCGACGCCAACGCCCAGGTCCAGCAGGTCCGCGCCGACCTCATCCTCGCCCGGCAACAGGTACGGCAGGACTCCGACACCCTCAAGCAGATCATCCGCCACCCCGACATCCCGCTCGCCAGTGAGATCGTGCTCCGCCCGTCCGACGAGCCCATCGAAGCCCCGGTGACCTTCAGCCTCTACGACGCCCTCGGCATGGCGCTGCAGAAGCGCCCCGAACTCGCCTCGGCCCTGCTCGAAATCGACTCCGCCACCGTCCGCCGACGCGTCGCCGACAACGCACGCCTGCCCCTGCTCGACCTCACCCTCGCCCTGGGCCTCAACGGCGTCGACACCGACGACGCGGCCGGCGCCTACGGCCCCATCGGCGAGGCCGATTTCGTCGACACCGTCGTCGGCCTGAGCTTCGAGCAGCCCATCGGCAACCGCGCCGCCCAGGCCGGCTTCGACGAGGCCCGCCTCGAGCGCCAGCAGGCCGTCGCCAGCTACCGCGCCGCCGCCGAGTCGGTCGTCCTCGAAGTCAAGAACGCACTCCGAAGCGTTGTGACAGCGTACGAGCTCATCACCGCGACCCGCGCCTCCCGCCGCGCCGCCGCCGAGAACCTCCGGGCCCTCAACGTCGAGCAAGACGCCGGCTTCGCCCTCGACCCCGAGTTCATCGAGCGCAAGCTCAGCGCCTTAGCCGGCCTGGCCGACGCCGAATCCTCCGAGATCGACGCCCAGGCCGCCTACATGACCCAGCTCGCGACGCTCTACGACGCCATGGGCGCCCAGCTCGAACGCAACCGCATCGTGCTGCCCGACCACCTGCCCCAGTCGCCGCGGTAAGGCCCTAGGAAGACTCGCCCCCGCGCCGTTGCCAGCCCGGCGTGACGCTCGGCCCGCGAGGCCGCATCAGATCGGCGTCTTCACGCCCATCGCCCGCAGCGCGCACCAGCCGGCCCGGGCCTCGAAGATCGCGAACCCGCCGCCGACGAAGCAGCCGATCGCCGGCCACCAGGCCCAGTTCGGCAGCACGCCAAACCCGGCGAGCACCGCCAATACGAAGCCGATGTCGAACACGGCGATCCCCAGGATCAGCCGGGCCCGCTTGCCCTTGGCGTCGATGTTGCACTTCATCTCAAACCCCTTGCTTTGGGCAGCAGCCGCAGCTCCACGCCCGCGAAAAATGCGGCCAGCAATACCGCCGCAGACAAGCGCCACCCCCAACCGGCAATCCACCCCTTGGCGGTCAACACGATCAGCACCACGCCGATTTCAAGCAGGACATAACCCGCGATCCGTTTGTATCGCCGGCGGGAAACAGACAGGCGCCATCGCATCGCTAGCGCTCATCCGGGTCCGCCCCCGACTCTTCGACCCGCAGCGTCTGGCTCACCGAGTCGGTCCGCATGGTCTGCACGACCTTCGGCCCGCCGTTGGGCAGCTGGATCGTCACGGTGAACAGCGCGCCGCTGCGCCCGTCGCGCGCCGCGACCTCGCGCCGGTCCAGGTCGAAGTACACCCGCTCGCTGTCGGTCACGTCCGACACCTTCAGCCGGATCGGCGGCGCGTCGGGCGGGATCTCGCTACGGTCGAGCTCGGCCTCGAACGTGCGCGAAACGTCCACCGTCGCGATCGTCACGCCCTCGAGCGCGCCGACCTCCGCCAGCGTGTACTCGGCCTCCACCTCGTGCAGCGTGCCCAGCCGCGGCGCCAGCGTCTCGCCCGGCGCGTCGAACGAACGCTCCCAGGCGTCGCCCACCTCGGCCGACTCGGGCGCGTCGGGCAGCAGCGCCATCTGCTCGGCCAGCAGCTCGAAACGTCGCTGCTCGGGCACCAAATCTTCTTCCGGCGCCCGGCGCAGGATCCGGTCGTGACCCTCCAGCGACACCACCGAACCATCCGCCTCCAGACGCACCGTCATCGGCGTCTCCGCCACGGCTCGGAACGTGTCGTAGAACAGCTTCAACCGGTCGTCGCCCGGCGCCTCGGACGAATCGATCCGCAAAGCCTCGGGAGCCCCTTCTTCGTTCCGCTCGTACACGATCCGCAGCACCTCGAGCTTGCACAGCTGCGAGCCGTCGCCCGCGACCGATTCCACCGTCCACCGGGCCGTCGTCTGCGAGGTGATGTCCACACGGCTCGACGCCTCGCGCTCCCCCACCTTCGTCGTGCGCAGCTCGACCGTATCGGTCTGCAACTCATACACCGAAGACTGGCCCACCCGATCCGGCCCGCGCAGCGCCACGCCGTCTTGCCCGTGCGCCGCATGCGTCCAACACATGACCACAACCACCACCGGCGTAAGCCGCGCCGCGCACCGCCGTCGCCCTGCCCGCCGGCGTCGTGTTGTGCTGTGGGGTCGCGTCATAAGCGGGGCAGCGGCCAGCCGTCGAAGATCTTGCCCGGGGGCTGGCCACGATACGTCACCCAGTGGAACTCGACGACCCGCCACCGGCCGTCGTCGCCCTTCTTCCAAACCCACTCCCAACGCGTCGGGTGCACCTGCTCGCTGCTGCCGATACGGCTCTGGATGCGCACGCTCGCCGCCATCACCCCAGCCTCGCTCGCCCGAGCCACGCTATCCACCGTGTGGCCGTGGCCATCGAAGATGTCCCGCTGGATCGTCCGCTTCACGCCGGCCCACGTCGCGAGCTGGTCGCCCTTCTCGTCCTTGATCACCGCGCCCGGGGCGATGAACCGGTCCATCGCCGCCACATCCGGCACGGTCGTCGCCGCCAGCAGTTCGCCCGTCCAGCCGTCGATCTTCTCCGCGTCGGTCTCGACGAAGTGCGCCAGCAGCGCCACCCCGCCGGCCAGCAGCAGCGGCGCGTGCGACGCCCACACCAGCTTCTTGTTCGCCAGGCTCCGCCCCAGCACCCGGAGCACGGCGAACACCACCACCAGCCCCACGATGATCAGCCAGGGGCTCTCAAACAGGTTGTGCTCGAGGTTCGCCACGCCGCCAGTGTAGGCCCCGGCCGGCCTAGGCCGGTTCGGCCCGCACCGGACGCGCTCGAACCCGACAGATTCGAGACGCCGTCGCACCCGGCCCGATAACCCCCCAGTGACCGACGCCCCGGCGCCCAGCCCGCTCTTGCTGGATAAGAACCTCCGCGCCCTAGCCGCGCGCGACCCCGAAACCGCCCAGGCCATCGCCCAGGCCGACGAAACGCCCCTCGACTGGCTCGCCTCACGCGCCGGCGACGCCGTCGCCCTCGCCCGGCCCGCGCCCGGCGCCCGGCCCATCGCGCTGGCTTCCAAGTACGAGCCCAGGGCCGAGGCCGCACGCCTGGTCGACGCCATCGACTTCGAGAAGTCCGCCGCGATCGTCGCCCTCGGCTTCGGCCTGGGCTACCACGTCGAGGAGGCCTTCCGCCGCATGGACGCCGGCGGGTCCTTCGGCCTGGTCGCCGCACTCGAGCCCGACGCCGGCCGTCTCAAGGCCGTGCTCTCCCGACTCGACTACGCCGCCTGGCTCGGCGACAGCCGCGTCGTCCTGGTCATCGGCGCCGAACGCGCCGCCGTGGTCCGCCGCTTCGACCCCCACGGCGCCGCCGTCACCCAGGGCACGCACCTGCTGGTCCACCCGCCCACACGCCAGCTCGCGCCCGAAGCCGTCGCCGAGATGGGCGAGGCCGTCAAAGAAGTCGTCGCCTACCTCCGCACCACCGTCGCGACGGCCCTGGTCAACTCCGCCCGCACCTGCGCCAACCTCGTGGCCAACCTCGACCTCTACGCCGGCGGGGCCTCGACCGACCCGCTCCACAACGCCGCCCAAGGCGTCCCGGCCGTCCTCGTCGCCGCCGGGCCCAGCCTGGTCAAGAACGTCCACTACTTGCGCGACCCCGCCATCCGCGAGCGTGTCGTCGTCATCGCCGTGCAAACCGCCTTGCGCCCGCTACTCGAACGCGGCGTACGCCCCGACTTCGTCACCGCCCTCGACTACTCGGCGATCTGCACCCGGTTCTACGAAGACCTGCCCGACAGCCTTGACGACGTCACCCTCGTCGTCGAGCCCAAGGTCAACCCGGCCGTCGTCGACGCCTACCCCGGCCCGGTGCGCACCGTGCCCAACGACTTCGCCGACAAGATCCTCGAAGACCGCCGCACCCACGTCGCCCTGCCCGGCGGGGCCACCGTCGCGCACCTGAGCTTCTACCTGGCCCGGCACCTCGGCTGCGACCCCATCGTCTTCATCGGCCAAGACCTCGCCTTCAGCGACGGCCTCTACTACTGCCCCGGCACGGCCGTCCACCGGGTCTGGGAGCCCGAGGTCTCGCCCTTCAACACCATCGAGATGCTCGAGTGGACCCGCATCGTCCGCATGCGCGGACACCTCCGCCGCATCGACGACGTCCACGGCCGGCCCGCCTACACCGACGAGCAGATGGCCACCTACCTCAAGCAATTCGAGCGCGACTTCGCCAAAGCCGCCGACGAAGGCGCCACCGTACTCGACGCCACCGAAGGCGGCGCCCCCAAGGCCGGCGCCGAGGCCGTGACATTCCAGCAAGCGTTAGAACGTTTCGGAGACGACCGCCGCCCCCAGCTGCCCGCCGCGCCACGCGCCTACGACCCGGCCCGCCTCGGACCCCTGGTCCGCCAGCTCGACGAGCGCACCGCCCAGATCCGCGAGCTGCGCCAAGTCACCCAGCAGACCATCCCGATCCTCGAGCAGATGACCGGCGCCGTCGACGACGCCCCACGCTTCAACGACCTCCACGAGCAGCTCACCCGCAACCAGAAGCGCGCCGAAGTCGAGCTCGCACCGGCGTTCAAGCTCGTCATGCAGGTCAACACCATCGGCTCCTACCGCCGTGTCCGGGCCGACCGCAACATCCGCCAAAGCCAGGGCGACGACCGCGACAAACGCCTAGCCCAAATCGAACGCGACATCGAGAACCTGCGCTTCCTGACCGAAGCGTGCGACGAATCGCTCGAGATGCTCGATCGCGGGCTCGACCGCGCACGCACCGCGCTCTCGCGCGCCAAACGCCAGCAGCGGGGCCCCTCGCCGCAACCCGGGGCCCGCGCCGCGTGAGCGATACACCCGCGCCCAACCCGAACCGACAAGGGCCGCCCGACGCGTCGCTCCACACGGCCGTCGCGCTCGTCGTGACCGACCTCAACCGCGGCTGGTTGGGCTTGCCGGCGCACCTGTCCGACCGCCTGGGCGCCCGCACCGCGCTCGAGCACGCCGTGTCCCGGGCCGCGGCGATCCCCCAGGTCCGTCGCGTCGTGCTCGTCCACCCGCCCGGGCAGGCGCCGCTCGACCGGCTCGACCCGCTGGCCTTCGGCAAGCCCGTCGACGCTTGGACCCACGACGACGCCGGCGTCGCCCCCGCACACCTCGTGTCCGCGCGCAAGTGGGCCCTCACCGCCTGGCGGGGCGGACTCGGACAGGCCACGGCCTACGACGAGCTTATGCCCGCGCGCCCGCTCGCCGAAGCCATGCGACGCTTCGACGCCGGCTCCGCCCTCATCGTCCGCGCCGATTGGTGCTTCTTCGACGCCGACCTCGCCGCCCAGGT
>JBCCXV010000141.1:0-6678 GCA_039191195.1 Planctomycetota bacterium | reverse complement strand
TCGGACTTGTATGAGTTGCGCGCGTATCGGGCGGGCGATCCGCCGGCGTCGCTCGATTGGAAGCGTTCGGCGAAGACAGGGCGTTTGATCAGCCGTCGGTACGCGAAGCCCGAGCCGCCGCAGGTGTGGATCGGGGTGGACTTGTCGCGCCCTGGCGCTGCCGGCGAGACGGCCGCGGCGGGCGACGCGCGGGCGCAAGAGCGGGCGGTGTCGTTGGCGGCGTCGCTGGCGTGCGAGGCGTTCTTGGCGGGCATGTGGGTGGGCCTGAGCGTGGCGGGCGCGCCCGGGCACGGTATGGCGCCCCGGGGCGGGCCGGAGCACCGCAGGCGGCTGCTCAAGAGCTTGGCGATGCTGGACGTCGAACGGCTTGGTCGTGGGGGGCCGATGTCGGGCCGGCCGACGGTGCGTGTGGTGGCCGACCCGGCGCGGGGCGGGCGTGGGGGTCGGCACGGGGCGCCGTCGCTCACGTATCTCGAGCTGCCCGCGCTGGCGGTGGAGGTCGACCCGGCGGAGCTGCTGGCGCCGATCGAAGGGTCGCGGCGGTATGCGCCTGCGGCGGGCGGCGAGTCGGGTCCGGAGGCGTCGGCATGAGCCTCGACCGCGCGGCGCGGCGGCTGGTGTTCTGGCAGGTGATGCTGGGCATCTTTGCGTTCTGCCTGATCGAGCCGAACCCGGGGTTGCTGCTGGTGGCGGGGTCGCTGGCGGCGTTGTCGCGCTACACGTCGGATGGGCCGCGCGGGTGGGCGCTGCCACGGATGGGGATCAACCTGGGCGCGATAGGGGCGCTGCTGCTGCTCGCCGGCGAGTTGTCGGCCCGGCCGGAGCGGGTGGTGGAGGCGATGGGGCATTTCTTGATGTGGCTCCAGGTGCTGATCCTGTTCGGGCGTCGGACCGACCGGGAGCACGCGCAGCTGATGGCGCTGTCGGCGCTGCAGATGACGGGCGCGTCGGTGCTGCCCCGGGGCGGCCAGGCGCTGTTCGCGGTGCTGTTAGCGGGGTACGCGGCGGTGACGCTGGCGGCGCTGTTTGCGCATCACCTCAAATCGGTGCGGGATCGGGCCCGGGCCGCGCAGGCGGCGTTGGCGCCGCGGGGCGTGGCGGAGCGCGCCGGCCTGGCCGTGGCGAACGAGACGGTGCTGCCGCGTCGGATCTGGTTGTGGGCGGGCTGCGTGGCGGTGGTGTGTGGTGCGGCGGGTGCGGCGACGTTCGTGGCGGCCCCGCGCGGGGTGAAGGGGCGGATGGCGCACGCGCTGTCGCACTACACGCCGCTGAGTGCGCGGACGAGCGTGGGGTTCAGCGAAGCGGTCTCGCTGGACGGGTCGATGCTGGAGCAGGGTTCGGGGCGTGTGGCGTTGCTGCTGGAGGCCGAGGCGGAGCCGCCGCGGCCGGCGGACGCGTGGCTGCTGCGTGCGGCGGTGTTCGACCGCTACGACCCCACGTCGCGCGGTTGGCGGAGGCTAGACCGGCTCACGGGATTGGAGTTTGGCGCGCGGGCGGATCGTGGGCGAGCGCTGGCCATCCTCGACGACGACGCTTCGATGATCGAGGCGCGCCTTGCGCTTCGGTCGCACCCCCCGCCGAGCCTGCCGACATTGACTTGGAACCGGGGGCAGACGGCGGTGGCGTCGGTGGACGCCGGGCGTTTGCCGGTGCGTCTGAGCACGCAGGCGGGGTTGCTTTCGGCGGCGGCCCGCGTGGGGGGCGACATCCAGTACACGTTGGTGCGCCCGCGTGAGCGGGTGGTTGCGTTGGCCGAGCCGGAACCGGCGCCGGCCGTGCGGGCGAACGCCGCGGGGCGGGGCTCGCCCGTGGCGTCGCTGCATTGGCCGGTCGAGACCGAGCGGTGCGCGGCGCTGGCGGCCTCGATCCTGGCCGGCGCGGGCGTGGACTGGCCGCCGGCGGAGAGCGCGTCTGTGGAGGACGACACGGCGGCGGCGGGCCGTCGCGCCGCGGAGGTGGAGCGGGCGGCGCTGGCGCTATCGAACTGGCTCGAGACGCGTTGCGACTACGCGCTGGAGAACCCGTCGTCGCGCGGGCAAGACCCGGTCATCGAGTTTTTGTTCGAGGCGCGTCGGGGGCACTGCGAGCTGTTCGCGTCGGCGATGACGGCGCTGTGCCGTTCGGTGGGCATCCCGGCGCGGGTGGCGACGGGGTACCGGGCGAGCGAGTTCAACACGGTGGGCGGGTACTTCACGGTGCGCGAGCGTCATGCGCACGCGTGGGCGGAAGTCGATCTGGGTCGTGGCCACGGCTGGCTGGCGATCGACCCGACGCCGGCGGGCACCGTCGAACAGGCGCACCTGGCGGCGGCGCCGTGGTGGAGTGCGCTCCAGCAGGCGTACGAGCACCTGGAGCTGAAGTGGGTGCGCGACGTGATCGGGTTCGACGCCGAAGCGCGGGCGGGTCTGTTGAGCCGTGCGACGGCGGTGGTGGGGCGCGACGGTCCGCTGGGGCTGGCCGTGTCTGCGGCGTGGCGTGGGCTGGGGCGTGGGGGCCGGCCGGCGTGGTTCGAGGTGCTGGCGATGGGGTTTTTGCTGTTCGCCAGCGCCGCGGCGGTGCTGATCCTGACGCTGCTGGGCTTGGCTCGGCGGAAGAAGCTCTCTCGGCTGCGGGTGCTGGAGCTGCCGCGCGGCGAACGCCGGCGGTTGGCGCGGGACCTGTCGTTTTACTTAAGAATGAGCGACATGCTCGACCGGCACGGGTACGCGCGACCGGCGTGGCAATCGCCGCGCGACTTCGCCGACGCGGTGGTTTCGGCGAACCCCGGCGACCTTGAGCCGATCGCGTCGCTGACCGACGCCTTCTACCGGGTGCGCTTCGGCGGGGCGCGTGCGACGGCGGAGGATCGTCGCGATCGCCGCCGGGAGTTGCGGGCCTTGGAGTCGGCGCTGTTGGGCGCCGAGCGGCGGGTCGGGCGGCTGGCGGCGGGACTCCGAAGTGAGACGGCGGCATGAACGAACCGTCGCCCTCGGTGATCACGGAGCTAGACGCGGTGGACGGCGCCGCAGCGGCGGAAAAGGGACCGGCGTCGCGCGGTGATACGGCGACGCGGGGTGCGTCTGGGGGGTCGTCTTGGCGGGACTGGCGTGGGCGACGGCGGGGCGACGCGGGATTGATTGCGGGGGTGGTGGCGGCGTGCTTGTGCTTGGCGGCGCCGCTGGCGGTGGTGTTTCGCGCGCCGACGCCGGGGCCGGTGCAATCGGGGGCGTCTGACGTTTCGTCGTGGTCGCCGTCGACGGCCGCGGGCCCCTGGGAAGCGAGCCCGCACGCGCACCACGCGGTGGACATGGTCTTTGGCGTGGCTCGGTCGTGGTCGGGGTCGGAAGCGGGTCCGAGCCCGCTGGACGCGTGGGCTTCAAGGAGGGTCCTAGGCATCGCGTGCGCGGTGGTGGCGGCGGCGTCGGTGGGCGCTCTGGCGGCGATCCACTCGGGGTCGCTCGCGGGCGTGCTGGCGCTGCTGGTGTTTGCGTCGAGCCCGGGCTGGGTGCGATGGATCGCCTACGCGCCGGAAGCGATGGTGGGGCCGGCGGCGGCGACGCTGGCGGTGGCGCTGGGGCTGGCGGGGCTCCGGCCGTGGCGGGCGAAGACGGGCGTGGTGCGTCCGGCGCTGGCGGCGATCGGGGGCGGGGCCGCGATGGGGCTGGTGGCGCTGATCGACGGGTGGCCCGGGATCGCGGCGGTGGTGCTGCCGCTGGTGCTGATGACGCTGACCGAACCGGGGCGTGCGTCGCGGCTGATCTTGATCCCGGTGATGTCGGGGGTGGCGGCGCTGGTGCTGCTGAGCCGTCTGCCCTCGGGCCCGGGCGACGAGGCCTGGCTGCGGGCGGCGACGGGCGGGCTGAGCGCGGAGTCTTTGGCGCGCACGGCCGACGGGCTGAAGCTCTCGGCGGCGTGGATCGGTCTGTGGGCGTTGTGGACCCCGGCGGCGCTGCTGCAGGCGTGGTCGACGTCGACGCAGCCGTCGCAACGCCGGCGGATGCTCGCGGCGGTGGCGTGGCCGACGGGCTTGTTGGCGCTGGCGTTCGCGGCGCCGGGCTCGTCGGTGGTGTTCGCGTCGCTGATCTCGGCGTGGGCGGTGGCGATCGGGGTGACGCTGCGTCAGCTGCACGAGCTGTGTTCCGAAGGTCGCCATCCGCGGCTGTGGCGGGTGACGCGTTGGGTGTGTCTCGCGGCGGTGGTGGCGGGGACGGCGGCGGCGCCGGCGGTGCTGTACGCGCCGCTGCGGCCGGAGGCGTGGTCGGGCTGGGGCATGCCGGATCGTTCGGCGGGTGTGATGGCGGCGGCGGTGCTCACGCTGGCGGCGCTGTCGCTGCTGGTGGGGCTGAGCACCTGGCGGCACCACCCTGCGCGGGCGGCGGTGATCCTGGCGGGGTACGCCTCGACGGCGGTGTGTCTGGCCCCGCTGACCGCGATGACGGGGCTGCTGGAGCTGGAGTCGCCGGTGGTCTTGGAAACCGTGCGTTCGGCGGAGGCGGCGCTGTCGCCACCGGCGGTTTCGGAAGGCGGCGGGTCGTGACGCTGGCGCGGCTGCTGGACGCGAACGCGAACCGCGCGGCGGAAGCGGCGCGCACGCTCGAAGACGCGGCGCGCTTCCTGCTCGACGACGCGCGGCTGTCGGGCGGGCTCAAGTCGCTGCGTCACGACCTGACGGCGGCGTTGCGCGCGCTGCCCCCGCTGGAGGGATCGCGGAGCGCCGCGACGGATGTGGGGGCCGAGATCGCAACCCCGGGCGAAGCGCGGCGCGACTCGACGTACGACGTGGCCAGCGCCGCGGCCCAGCGGCTTCAACAAGCGCTGCGGGTGCTCGAAGAGTTCGCCAAGGCTTCGGCGGGGGCGGCGCCGGAAGCGTCGCGTGAACTCGAACAGCTGCGCTACCGGGCGTACGACCTGGGGCGCGACGTTCTGGTGCGATTGGGATCGAAACGCCGTCGGCAGTGGCGGGTGTGCGTGCTGCTGACCGAGTCGGCGTGCCTTCGGCCGTGGGAGCGGGTGCTCGCGGCGTGCGTGGATGGCGGGGCCGACTGCATCCAGGTACGGGAGAAGGGGCTGAGCGACGCCGCCCTGCTCGACCGGGTGCGCCGGGTGATCGATCGGGCCCGGGAAGCGCCCGCCCCGCCGGCGGTGGTGGTGAACGACCGGCTGGACGTGGCGCTGGCGGCGGGGGCCGACGGCGTACACCTGGGCCAGGACGACCTGCCGGCGCAAGACGCGCGTCGGCTGGCGGGCCGCGAGCTGCTGGTCGGCGTGAGCACGTCGCATGTGGATGAGGCCCGGGCGGCGGTCGACGCCGGCGCCGACGTGGTGGGCCTGGGGCCGATGTTCGCCAGCACGACCAAGGGCAAGCCGGTGCTCGCCGGGCCGGCGTACCTGCGGGCGTACCTCGCGGGGTTCCGTCTGCCGCACCTGGCGATCGGGGGTATCGACGCCGGGCGGGCCCGGGACCTGCGTGGCGAAGGCGCACGGGGGGTGGCGGTGAGCGCGGCGGTGTGCGGGGCGGACGACCCCGAGGCGGCCGTGCGGGAGGTGGTGGGGGCGATGTCGACGGAGGCGGGCGAAAAAGCGCCGCCGGGTGAAGCTGGGTCGTAATCTGCTGCTCACAGGCGGCGTCCCGTAGGCATGCGTGGACCCCGCTGCGTGGGCGGGGTTTGGCCGTAGCGGTTTTGCCGCCGGGACTAACCCGAGCCATACTGCCGGCGACCATGGCAGCCGCATCCAACCTCCCCCGACCCGACGAGGACAGCCGCGCATGGTTCGAGCGGATCGTCAGCGATCACTACCGCTTCCTGTACGCGACGGCGGCGCGGGTTCTGCGTCGTCGAGAAGACGTCGAAGACGCGGTGCAGAACGGCGTGCTCAAGGCCATGCAGCGGCTGGACCAGCTCGCCGAGCCCAAGGCCGTCGTGGGCTGGCTGGGCCAGATCGTGCGTCACGCGGCGATCGACATCGCCCGGAAGCCGGCCCGGGCTACGACCTCGAGCGAGCTGCTGGACTCTTCGGCGCTGGCGCCGGTGGACGACGGCCCCGCCGAGGACGAGGTGGCGCTGGTGCTGGAAGAGGTGGAGCAGTTGCCCCCCTCGCAGGCCGACGTGCTGACGCTGCGGTTCGTCGAGGGGCTATCGGTGTCGGAGCTGGCCGAGAGGCTGGGCATCACGCCGAACGCCGCCCGGGTGCGGATGTTCCGCGGCTACGAACGTCTTCGTGGCAACTCCAGGTTGCGCAAAGCGTTAGGGATTGAATCATGAGCTTGGCGCCCCCCCATCGTGAGCCCGGCGACGACCTGACGCCCGCCGAGCGCGTGCTCGCCGGCGAAGCGCCCCTGCCCGCAGAAGGCGACCCCTGGCGGCTGCCGGCCGCGGCGGAGACGGCCGAGGGGGAGGTCGAGCGGGAGATGCGCGACGCCGTGGCTTGGACGCGGGCGCTGTCGCGCTCGCTGGGGTCGGTCCGGCACGACCCGGACGCCCCCGGACGGCTGCTGGAGGCGGTGCGCGGCGCCTGGCCCTCGGAGGCGCCGGTGCTGGGCGGCGCAGCCGGCGGGGCCGCCTACTCGGACGAGTCGGATGCGGGCGTTCTGGACCCCGCGCCCTCTGGCGTCGATCCCGACGCCCTTGGCGGCGAGCTGGCCGAAGTGGACCGGGCCCTGGGGCGCGTTTTCGGTTCGGTTCGGCCGGCGCCCGAGGC
>JBCCXV010000140.1:0-6686 GCA_039191195.1 Planctomycetota bacterium | reverse complement strand
CCTGGGCGTGCTCGTGAGCCTCGTGGGCACGGCCGGGGTGGGGATCATGCTCGGCGGCAGCCCGGACCACTACCCGCAGAGGTCGGAAACGCTCGGCGAGCGCGTGCCGCTGATCGGGTGGTCGACCACCGGCGGCGACCTACGCATCGCGCACTTCGTGGGCATGCACGCGATGCAGGGCCTGTTCGTGCTCGCGCTGTTGCTGGCCTGGCGGAGCGTTCCTGCAGCCCGGGCCTGTCTGGTCGTGATTGCGCTGGGCTGGCTGGGCGCGACGGCCGCGCTGGCGCGGCTCGCCGTAAACGACGTGAGCCCATTCTCGTTGTGGGGTTGAGGCGCCCAAAGCGGGCGGACGCCCGTAGCCGTCGCCGTCCCTCGGCCGCGGAGAATCGGGGTGACAGGATTTGAACCTGCGGCCTCTGCGTCCCGAACACAGCGCTCTACCAAGCTGAGCTACACCCCGAGGGGCGAGGCGAACTGGCTCCTCCTCCAGAACGCGCCGCCGCTCGACGTGAAAGCTTACCACGCCCCGGGCCGTTCGGCCGATCTGGCGTCGAGAGCCCCTGCGGGCCTCTCTCCCGGGGCTACCGCTGCTGCTGCTGCATCTGCTGGGCCGCGTACTCGAACGGCAGGGGGTCTTCCTGCTCCGCCGCCTCCACCGGCTCGGGCGGGACCCAGCCCAGCGGCGCCGCCTGGGCGACCGAGGCCGGCGGGGCGTCGATCTCCGCCACGCTCACCGCCACCGTCATCCGCGATTCGGCCGACCCCCGATACACCCCACGCACCGGCGGGACATCGGCGTAGTCCCGGCCCACCGCCGTGCGCACGTAGCCGTCGACCACCCAGCGGTCGTGCGTCGGGTCGACCCCCACCCAGCCCAGCGTCGGCAGCAGGGCCTCGACCCAGGCGTGCGACGCCTCGGCGGGGCCGTTGCCCCCGGCGGCCCCCGGGTCGTCGCCACGCGGCACCAGGTACCCCGACACGTACCGCGCCGGCACGCCCAGCCGGCGGAGCAGCGCGATCAAGATGTGGGCGAAGTCTTGGCACACCCCGGAGCGCGCGTCGATCGCGTCATCGATCGGCGAGTCCACCTCCGTCGACTCCGGGTGGTAATCGAAGTGCTCGTGCACCGCCGACGCCGCCCGCTGCACCGTGGTCATCGGGTCGCGCGCGCGGCACACGCCGAGCGCCTCGGCCAGGTCCTCCAGCTTGGCCGTCGACAAAGCAAACTCCGACGGCAGGGTCATCTCCAGGTTCTCGGCGACCGCGAGCATGTGCGCGTACCGATCCCAGGTCTCCGGCGGCAGCGCGTCGGGCAGCTCGCGCAGGTGTTCTTGCGGGTCGATCTTCACGACCGACTCGGCCACCACCTCCTGCTTGCGGTGGGTGCGCGCGATGTCGAAGTGGTGCACCAGGTTGCCGGCCCAGTCCCGGAACGACGTCAGGCGCACCTTCGGCGTCACGCGCAGGTCGAACTGCACGACCGCTTGCCCGATGTCGTCGCGCGGGTGCAGCCGCGCCTCCATCACGGCCTCGCGCACCGGGGCCTCGAACTCGTAGCGCGTCTCATGTCGGATGCGGAGGTACGTCATATCGTCGTGCCGGCCGAACGCGTCAGACCGACACCTCCTGCTCGATGGGATACGAGATGTAAGCCCGGTGGTTGGCGGTGTGCACGCCCTCGCACTCCTCGATGAGGTCTTGGAAGAACCGCGCCAGCGCCACGGCGTCGAGGTCGTCCACCTGCCCGTACTGCAGCCGGGCGTGCATCTTGCCCACCGGCCGCACCACCGACTCCGATCGCGGCGAACCCGTGAGCCGACCGAGGGTCGTCACGGCGTTGAACAGACGGTCCACGGCGAACCGGATCGACCGCGGGAAGTCGGGGTTGTGCGTCAAGACCGCCGCCACCCGTTCGGCCGCGATGCCCTCGGGGTGCTGGGCCTGATACGCCTCGAACGCGTCGCACGCCTTGAGCAGGCCGACGCACGCGATGTGCTGGGCGTTGGGGTCGGTCGCGGCGTGCCGGCAGAGGTAGGTCTGCAGCAGCCGGGCCGTCGCCAAGGCCCGCTCCAGGTGCTTGCCGACCTGCAAGAAATAGAAGCTCTGCCCGTGGTTGAGCGTGCTCTCGGTGATGCCGTGGAACAGGTGCGTCGCGTGGCGGATCGAGCGGAAGAAAGACTGGGGCTGCCGCTGCCAGACCTCCTCGAAGTCGGTCCGCCGGACCGAGAAGTACAGCGTGTTGAGCTGCTCGTACATCTCGCCGGTAATGCGCTCGCGGACCTGGCGGGCTTGCTCGCGGGCCTGCTCGACGCAGCCGTAGATCGAATCCTCGCGCTTGCGGTCGAACGCCAGGGCGTGGGCGCACGCGTAGCCGTCGGCGTCGCCGAGGGGCGCGGCGCCCAAGGCCTCGAACAAGCGCACCCACCGGCGCTCGGCCGACACCGGGTCTTGGTCGAGCATCAGCATCAGGTTGACCTCGACCAGGCGCGCCGTGTGCTCGGCCCGCTCCAGGCGCCGCCCGATCCAATACAAGCTGTCGGCCACACGGCTGAGCATGCGCGGTTCCTAGTACAGCACCCAGGTGTCTTTGCTGCCCCCGCCTTGCGACGAGTTCACCACCAGCGAGCCCTTGCGCATCGCCACGCGCGTGAGCCCGCCGGGCACGATCGAGCACGACTCGCCCGAATACAAGATGTAAGGCCGCAGGTCGATGTGCCGCGGCTCCACGCGCCCGTCCACCAGGCAAGGCGCCCGGCTGAGCTGGATCACCGGCTGGGCGATGTAGTTGCGCGGGTTCGCCCGGATCGCCTCGCCGAAGCGCTCGCGCTCCCCCGCGTCGGCGTGCGGGCCCACCAGCATGCCGTAGCCCCCGGCCTCCCCCACGGCCTTCACCACCAGCTTGTCGAGGTTGGCCAGCACGTGCTGACGGTGCGACGCCTCGGAGCACCGGAACGTCTCGACGTTGGCGAGGATCGGCTCCTGGTCCAGGTAGTACCGGATCATCTCGGGCACGTAGGCGTATACGGCCTTGTCGTCGGCGACCCCGTTGCCGATCGCATTGGCCAGGGCCAGGTTGCCGGCCCGGTATGCGCCGAATAGACCCGGGACCCCGAGCATCGAATCCGGCCGGAAGGTCACCGGGTCAAGAAAGTCGTCGTCGATCCGTCGGTAAATGACGTCCACCCGCTTGAGCCCGGAGGTCGTCCGCTGATACACGACCTGGTCGTGTACCAATAGGTCGCGACCCTCGACGAGTTCGACGCCCATGTGCCGGGCCAGGAACGCGTGCTCGAAGTACGCCGAGTTGTACGCGCCGGGCGTGAGCACCACGACGTTCGGCTCGGGCGTGAGCGTCGGAGACAACGCCGCGAGCGTGCGCAGCAGCGCCTGCGGGTAGTGATCGATCGGCCGTACGGCCAACCGCGTGAACAGCAGCGGAAGCGTCCGCTTCATCACCTCCCGGTTCGCGAGCATGTAGCTGGCGCCCGAAGGCACCCGCAGGTTGTCTTCGAGCACCAGGTAACGCCCAGCGTCGTCTCGGATCAGGTCGCTGCCGGCCAGCGCCACATACACATCCCGGGGCGCCCGCAGCCCGCGCATCTCCCGCCGGTAGTGCTTGCACGACAGCACCAAGTCCAGCGGCACGACCTTGTCGCGGAGGATCGCCCCCTCGTGGTAGACGTCCTTCAGGAAGAGGTTGAGCGCGACGATGCGCTGCTCGAGCCCGCGCTCGATCTCGGCCCACTGGTCCGCCGGGATCACCCGGGGCGCCAGGTCGTACGGGAACACGCGCTCGGCGCCGCCCTCGCTGCCGTACACCTGGAACGTCACGCCCTGGTTGAGGAACTCCAGGTCGGCGGCCTGCCGACGGCGGTCGAGTTCGTCGGGCCCGAGTTCGAGCAGACGATCCACGATGGGCTGGTAGTACGGGCGCGCCGACCCCGGCGCCGCGAAGGCCTCGTCGAAGAAGCCCGGCTCCAGGCCATACGCATCGAAGGGCCCGGGCGCAGCGTCTGCCCGGGCGGGCGCGGGAGAGGTCGATGGGGTCATGGAAAGCCGGTGGGCGGGGCGGGGGGCGCAGGCCGTGCCAGCCGCCACGCGACCCGCCAGTCTATCCGCAAGCGCAACCGCCGCCAAGCCTTACAACGCGCCGCCACAACCCGGCATCAAACCCAGACCGTCAGAAACAGCGCCGGTTCCAGCGTCTTGCCGCGGAGTTCACCCACCGTGGTCTGCGCGAACTTGACCTCGTACTCGGGGTTCTCGTCCAGCCACTGGTTCACCTGCTTGTCCAGGTGTTCGACGGCTTCCATCCGCAGCTTGGCGACGAAAGTCTTGACGTGCGTCGCGCCGTCGCCGGTCTTGTTGCTCTTGCGCTTCCAGTTGTCTGGCCGACGGTCGCGTTCGCCGAAGCGGTGGATCCGGGTCGACGAGTTCGACGCGCTGGCCATCTCGATCGGGTCGAGCGAGTCGTCGTCGAGGCGGACCTTGTCGGCCTTGGGCGCCGGCGGGGCCACCGGCGACGGCAGGTCGGCCACCGAATCGTCGGGGATCGGGATCGCGTCGGCCAACAGGTCTTCGTCGCGGATCGACGAGCCTTCGGGCTTGCGGTCGCGGAAATCGGGCATGCGAGGGCTCCAGAACGGCGGTGCGAGCGGCCTTGAAACGTGCGGGCGAACGCCCGGATCGACGCCTTAAGCCTACCTCACAGGCCGGTCAGGTCGAACCCCTCGGCCGGCGCCCGGGTGAACACGCACGCCCAGCGGTCCGGCCCGATCCGCCGCAGGTCGGCCCGCAGCGCGCCGCCGTGGGCCAACCGCAGCGTGAGCAGCCGCCGGTGCGGCGTCCAGAGACCGGCATGCGCGACGCCCCGATCGACCCGCACCGCCCAGCCTCGGCCGCCTGAGACCGGGCCGCTACGCCTCAGCCACGCCGGCCGGTGATCCGGCAGCGCTTCGAGCAGCACGCGCCCCGCCTCGGCCCACTGGGCCGGATGGACATCCAACCGCCAGGTCGTCAGCGGGCGATCCGCGGGGCACCCGGACCGCCCGGGCCCGATATCCCCCGACCCCGTATCACCCCAGCACGCGGGCGGACGGATCAACCAGTCGTAATGCGCCCGGCGGGGCGGGGGGGCCGCCCGGTGGTGGAGCACGGCCGTGGCGAGGGCTTCCATGGCATTGTCGCTTGAGCGGCGGTCCTGCCGATCGTACGGTCATCGCAGATACGCCCGCACGCCCCGGCATTCCCGCCGGGATATGGAGACCCGCGATGCGCTTCCCCCGACTGGCCCGGACGCCCCTGTCCCCCCTCGCGCTCGCCGTTTGCGCGGGCTTCGCCGTGCTCTCGACCGGCTGCGTGAACGAAGCCGTGCTCGAGCGCAGGGCCAACGCCGCCCGCGCCGCCGGCGACCTCGACGCCGAGATCGGATACATGCTGGAATCAACGCAGCGGTTCCCCGGCAGCTACGAGAGCCAGCTGCGGCTCGGCACGCTGTACCTCGAAGCCGACCAGCCCCTGCGGGCCGAAACGCCGTTGGCCCTGGCCCACGAGATCGGCATCGACTGGCAAGCCCGACGGGTCGCCGCGGCCGACCTGCTGGCCGAGGCCTACGGGCGTCAAAACGCCGCCGACGAGCTCGCCCGCTTCGTCCGCGACGAATCCAGCCAGTTCGGGACCGTGGCTGACTACCTGCGCGAGGGCCGCTCGATGGCCCGCATCGGCGACCACGACGCCGCCGCCACAGCGCTGGAGAAAGCCGCCTACTTCGCCGACCCCACCGACCCCGAGCCGCACCTGGCCCAGGGCCAGTTCTACGAGTCGATCAGCGACCGCGAGGCCGCGACCATCGCCTTCCGCCACGCCTACACCGTCGCGCCGAACGACCCGGCCACGGCCGAGGCGCTACGCGGCGTCGGCCTCGTGCCCGGCCCGACGCTGTTCCTCGAGCCGCCCCGGCCAGCGATCGCCGAGGTCGAGCCCGGCGCCACCACGGCGCCGTGACATCCGCCCGCCGTGGCGGTGGCCAAGGCCTCTCTCGCTAGCCTGACGCCAATGGCCGTGGCCACAAACAGCGCTGAAGTCGCCGCACCCCGCTGGCACGCCGGCTGGGCCTTGGGTGCGGCGTACGCCTCGGCGCTGCTTCTGCTTTGTGCGGTCGGCGGTTGGGGTTTGCACGCCGTCGAACCCGCGCCGGAGCAAGCGGTCACGACCGCCGTGGCCGACGCCGTCGGAGCCGTCACCGGCGCCGGCATGCTGCGACGCGAACCAGCCGTGAGCTACGCCGACCCGGGCCGCTGGCTTCTTGGCGGGCTCGCGGCGCTGGGCGCCCTCACCCACATGGTGTTCGGCTCGCTCGCGGCGATACGTCTGTGGCGACGCGTCGGCGGCTTGGCCCAAGCGCCATCTCACGCGGGCCTCGCGTCGGAACACGAGCCCGCACGCGTGCGTGCCGCGCCCGGCGTGCTGGCCGTGACCCTCGGCGGCGGCGTCCTGCTGGGCGTGTCACTTCTATGGGCCGGCGTGTTCGCCTGGCTGGGCGACCGCACCGCGGGCGCCGGCGCAGCCCTGGGGCGAGGCTTGTCGGTCGCCACCCACCTCGGGACCGACTGGACGCTGTCGGACACCGGCGAGCACACGCCGCCAGGTTGGACCGACCTCGCGGGCGCGGCGCCGGCGATAGCGCT
>JBCCXV010000139.1:0-6765 GCA_039191195.1 Planctomycetota bacterium | reverse complement strand
GGGCTGCGACCTCATCGTCTTGGAGATCGAGACCAACGGCGGCCTCGTGGACTCGGCGCTGTCGATCAGCCGCAACCTCAAGGGCTTGCCCGGCAACGTGCAGACCGTCGCGTGGGTGAACAACAAGGCGATCTCGGCCGGGATCCTGATCGCGTCGGCCTGCGACCGGATCGTGATGGCGCCCGCGGCCCAAGCCGGGAACTGCGCCCCGATCGTGCCGGGTGTTCAGCTGGCCCCGACCGAGCGGGCCAAGGCGTTCTCGCCCATCGCGGCCGAGTTCAAGGATTCGGCGGCCCGCAACGGCTACGACTACCCGCTGTTCCACGCGATGTGCGTGCTGGGCGTCGAGGTCTACTTCGTCCAACGGAAAGACGACCCGGCGGTCCGGCGGCTGGTGAACCAAACCGACTACGAGATCATGGTCAAGGGCGTGGTCCCGCCGGGCGGGTTCCTGCCGATCAAGTTCAACACCGCCGGCCCCGGGAACAACCCCGGCGCTGCTCCCGCAGGCGCGCCGGGCGGCAACCCCGCGGGCGGCGCCGGCGCCCCGGGCGCTGGGCCCACGGGGCTGAACCCGTTCGACGTGGTCAGCCGGAGCGACTTCGTCGACCCGGTGCTCGACCGCGGCAAGTGGGAGCCGGTGACGCTCGCCGGCGGGATCAGCTTCCCCGAGGGCCGCGTGCACGACGGGCTGACGCTGCTGACGATCGACGACCGCCGGGCCGAAGCCATCGGCTTGTCGTCGGGCACCGTCGCCGACGCCCCGGCGTTGCAGCAGAAGTACCAGGCCGCGTCGTTCACGCTCTACGCGCCTAGCTGGGTCGCCCGGGCGTCGTACTTCTTGACGCACCCGTTGGCCCGGGCCGCGCTCGTGCTGCTGCTGATCATCGGGGTGTACATCGAACTCCAGAGCCCGGGCCTGGGCGTGGGCGGGGCGATCGCGCTGATCGCGGCGGTGATGCTGTTCGGGGCGCCGTACATGGTCGGCATCGCGCAGGTCTGGCACATCCTGCTGTTCGCCGTGGGCCTGGTGCTGCTGATCATCGAGCTGGCGTTTACGCCGACGTTCGGTCTGCTGGGCGTGGGCGGCATCGCCGCGATGGTGGTCGGCTTGGTGCTCACGGTGATCCCGGCGTTCACGCAGTCGTCGGGCGGGGGCACCTATAGCGACCCGGCCGCGTGGGACCAGTTGCTCGTGAGCTCGATCACCGTGGTGTCGTCGATCGTCGTGGCGGCCGTGGCGTTGGGCCTGATGGGCGCTAAGTTTGAGAAGATCCGTGCCTTCCAAGCGCTGGTGCTGACCGACGAGCCGCCGCGTCAAGATGGCGACGAAGCCTTCGACCCCGCCACGCAGCTCGCCGAGCCTTCGTGGGCCGGCGGCCCGGGCGTGGCGGTGGGAGACGAGGGCCGCGCGTCTTCGCCCTTGCACCCGGGCGGGTCGGCGACGTTCGAGGGACATGATGAACCTGTCGACGTCGTCAGCGTGGCCGGGGTGATCGACGCGGGCGACAAGGTGCGCGTCGTCGAGGTCGCCGGCTACCGCGTGGTGGTCGAGCGGGCTTAGCGGACTTGTCGGTCGCGCGGCTTACTCGGCCGGCTGAACCAGGGCTGGCGGCGTGGTTGCCGCGGGATCGGCGGCGGGCGGCTGCATCTGGGTCAGCTGCCAGGCGACGAAGCCGGCCATGGCGATGGCCGCGGCGCCGAGCGCCACGCCGATGACGGTCATCAGCAGTTGGGTGCGCTGGCTGCGGCGGAACATCTCGGCCATCTGGGCTTCGCGCTGCTGGGCGCCCTCGGCGATGGCCGACAGCGTTACGCGCGTGGCCTCGGTCGACTTGTCCACCGAGCCCATGGTGTCTTTGAGGTTGTCGATGCCTTCGCTGAGGCGCTCGCGCGACTCGTCGCTGTGGTTGAGCGAGGTCTGGAGGCGCGACATCGTTTCGTGCTGGTTCTCGGTGGCGCTGGCCAGGCCGGAGATGGCGCCGGTGAGGGCGGTGTTGGTGTCGTTGGTGCGTTCGAGCCCGCCCTGGATGGCCTCGAGCATCTTGACCTGGGCCTTGGTGGTCTCGGGCAGGGTGCGCATCAGCTCGGGCAGGCCGTCGAGCAGGGTCATCATCCGCTCCTGGCGCTCCGATTGGGCGTCGAGGTGGCTGCGGACGGCCGACATGGTGTCGACGAGTTCGGCGTAGCCCTGCTTGAGCTGCTGCAGCGAGGCCTGGCGGGACGACTCGCGCTGTTCGGCTTCGAGTTGGAACGGCGCCTTCTCGCCGCGGAGCCGTGCGAGGATGCCGGCGACCTTGCCGCCGAGCCCGGTCTTACGCGTGGGCGCTTCGGCAGGCGCGGCGACCGCGGGGGTCATCGGCTCGAGCACGGCCGAGGGCTCGACGGGGCCGGTGGCGCCGCCGGCGTCGTGCGTGGCGTCATGGATGGCGTCGTCGCCCGGGGGGGGGGCGTCGTGCACGGCGGTGTCGGCGCCTTCGCGATCGCCGGCGTCCGGCGTGGCGTCGTGGTCTTCGCTCTCGAACGGTTGGGGTTCGGCCATGTCGAGTCCTAGCAAGGGGGGTGCAGGCTCGCCGTGCTCGGGTTGGGCGTCGTCGAACGCCGAGGCGAGGCGGCGCACCTGCTCGTCCGACCATCCGCCCGGCAGCTCGTGCTGCGCCGGGTCGGGGTCCTGCCGGGGCAGGGCCGCATCGCTCCACGGGTTGTCGGCCACGTCCACTCTCCCACGGCGGTCGCAGTGTAGCGGCGGCGCACCGCCGCCCTACCCAAGCGTGAACCGGGCGCGGGGGCGCGCCAAGCCAACGTGGATCGGTCTTTGGATTAGTGGGCCGACGGCGCCGGTTCGGCAACCTGGGCGGGCTCGCCGCCGCCAGGTTCGGCCGTCTCGTTGAGCACGACCGCGCTGGCGATGGGCTCGGGGGCCGGGGCGCGGGGGTCGAAGAACAGCGCCTGGACCGACTCGGTCTCGGGGCAGATGGCCCGGAAATTGGCCCGGTCCATGGCGAGGCGGATGCCCGGGTCGGCCATGAACTTGCGCCAGACCAGGCCCGAGCGCTGGTTCTCGATCATCAGCAGGGTGATGCCGACGTCGATGCCGATCACGTCGCGGTTGACCCAGCCGGTGAGCGGGTTGAACGCGTCGACGAGCCCGTAGCGCCGCCATGTGGTCTCGCCGTAGGCGTCGAACATGTGGCGCACGGCGGTGATGCAGGCCTGGGGGGCGAAGGGGATCGAGCCGGCGGCGGCGCAAGGGACGATCGTGCCGTCGATCTCCGGCGAGGGGTCGGGCCCGCCCCAGGCGCGGTAGCCGTCGGCCGAGTCGGACGAGGTGACGCCCCAGAGCATCTGGCCGTAGTGGGGGAAGCGCTTCCGCAGGGCGTCGAACATCGACTGGTGGGCCAGGGTTGCCAGCTGGGAGTTCCGCCAGTAGTTGGCGTAGTCGTCACGCTGGTCGCGGAAGTCGACCCAGGCGTGCGAGAACTGGTGGACGAACAGCGGCGGGAAGCTCATGAAGCCCTGGCGGTCGTGCTCGTACACCGGTCCGCGCGTCCAGGCGTCCCAGGATTCGGCCGGCAGCGGGTGTGTCGGCGAGCCCAGGCCCAGCAGCTGGAGCACGAGGTGTTCGCTGAAGTGGTCCCACCGCCAGGGGATGAAGCCACCTTCGGGGGTCCAGCCCATCGACATGGTGGCGTGGCCGTCGAGCATCCAGGGCCACTCGACGCGTTCGTAGATGGCTTGCGACAGCCGCGCGGCCTCGGTGTCGGGGAACGCTTGCGCCGCGGTGAGGGCGCCGGCGAGCAGCAGCGCGGTGTCGATTGACGACGCCTCGCAGGCCCACACGCGACGGCCGTTGTCGGCGTCGACGAAGTGGTAGAAGAACCCGCGCTCGTGGTCGACGCGCTCGTACAGGAACCGCACGGCGGTCTCGTAGCGCTGGTAGGCCTCGTCGCGGTCGATCCAGCCCCGCTCGGCGCCGACGACCAGCGCCGTGAGCGCAAAGCCTGTCGACGCGACGCTGGCGACCACCGGCTCGCCTTCTCCGGCCGAGGCGGGGCCGTGGGCTTTGGCGCGGTCGGCGGTCAGGCCGGTCTCAGGGTGGGTGTGCTCGAGGAAGTACAGCAGGCACCGCCGCTGCCAGAGGTCGAGGAAGGCGGTGTCGCTCAGGTCGTGGTCGCTGGTGGCCGCGGCCCACTCGCGTTGGGGCTCGCCACTAAGGCCTAAGCCCTGGAGCCCCGCGGGCGACACGGCCCAGGCGGTGACGGGCTCGTCGGCCTGTGTCGTAAGGGGCGTCGTCTGCGCCCGCTGCGGCGCGTTGGTGTTGCCGACCCGGCTGGGGATGGCCGCCACGACGAGGGCCGCTCCCAAGGCCGCGACAACGGCCACGCGTGGGGCGGTCCGGCGGGGGGTGGGCAGCATGGCGAGCCTCCGTAGCAATGGTAGCGCAAATCGGGCCGAAACGGCCGGTCTTCTCGGTTATCGGTGAGGCTGGCGTGGCGTCTCCACGGGTTGGGGGGATCGGGGCCACGAAAAAACCCCGGCCGTGGGACCGGGGTCGTAGGGTGCTGTGGAGGCGGGCTTTATGGGCCTTAGCCGCCGGGCTGGGTCGCCGGCACGCCCGCGGGCTGGGTGCCGGGCTGGGTCGCGGCGTCCGGGACCTCCGGCGTGTCGGGCGTCGAGGCCTCGGGCGTGTTCTCCGGGGTGCTGGGCGACGAGTTGTCGCACCCGGCGATCGAGAGTCCGAAGCCGGCGGCGGCCACCAGGGCCAGGGCGGAAGCGGTGCGGGAAGGCATGGGTTTCTCCTAAGAGTGAGCGGGATCGGGCCTCGTTGCGAGCGGGAGCAACCCGCCCCCGCCGCGGAAGATTCCCGAGGGGCTGCGGTTACCGGCTGACGGCGCCGTCGAGGTGCACGTCCATCTGCGGGAACGGGATCGAGATGCCGGCCTCGTCGAGGGCGACCTTCACGTCCCGGGTGATCTGCTGCTTGAGGGCCAGGAAGTCGGCCGCCGGCGCCCAGGCCCAGAGCTTCCAGTTGATGCTGGAGCCGCCGAGTTCGTCGAGCACGACCTGGCTGCCGCGGCCTTCGCCCTGGACGATGCCGTCGATCTTGCCCAGCGTGGCTTCGAGGACCGCTCGCGTCTGGTCGAGGTCGGCGTCGTACGCGGTGCCGACGAGCACCTCGATGCGGCGCTCGGGGTGGTGGGTGATGACCTCGATCGTCGAGTCGGCGATCTGGCTGTTGGGCATCACGATCTTGCGGTTGTCGAGCGTGTTGATGTGGGTCACGAACAGGTCGATGGCGTCGACCTTGCCCAGCACGCCGTTGAGCACGCACACGTCGCCGACCTTGAACGGCCGGAACGCCAGCAGCATCACGCCGGCGGCGAAGTTCGACAGCGAGCCTTGGAACGCCAAGCCCACGGCGAAGCCGGCGGCGGCGAGCACCGCGGCGAAGCTGGCCACGCTCACCCCGAACTTGCCTAGCACGCCCATGATGGCGAAGACCATCACGGCGTAGAACACGAGCTTGCCGACAAACTTGCCGATCGTTTCGTCTACCCGGCCCCGGATCGGTTTACTCACAATGCGGCCGAGGAACTTGCCGACGAAGTAGGCCGCGATCAGGATCGCCAAGGCGCCGATCGCAGGCGGGCCGTGGTTCCAAAGGAAGTCCATCGCCTTCTGCGCGGTATCGGAGACTTCGTCTTGGGCGAGCACAGGGGTCCAGGTAGGCATGACTCAATTCCTCTCAGCAGCGTGGGGGGCTTACAGGCTTACCCCGGGTAAAGCCAAGCTCAGAGCTTACGGCGCCGGCTCGTGCAGGCTCAGGCAGTGCAACGACCCGAGTCCGATAATCAGCCACTCGGCTCGCACCGGCACAATCGACCGCCCCGGGAACGCCGTCTCGATGACCCGGCAGGCGGGGTCGTCGGCGTGCTCGCCGAACACCGGCACGAAGACCGCCGGCGAGGTCGCCAGGAAGTTGGCGTAGCTGGCGGGCACGTGCTCGATCCCGCCGGGCCCGAAGCGGTCGGCCGGGTATTCGTACCGGCGCGGTTCGGGCATCGGCAGCCGGACGATCTCGAAGCGGTCCCCTTGGGCCGTGCGGGCTTGTTGCAGCGCGGCGAGGTTGCCTCGGGTCGCGCGGAAGTCGGGGTGGTCGCGCGGCGCCGAGGCGCAGAGCACGACGTTGCCGGGGGCGAGCCGAGCGGACTCGTCGACGTGGCCGTCGGTGTCGTCGCCTTGGAGCTCGCCGGGCAGCCAGACGACGCGCTCAATCCCGAGCCCGTGGCGGAGCACGGCTTCGACGTGCGGCCTGTTGGTGGGGCCGTTGCGGTTGGGGTTGAGCAGGCAGGGCTCGGTGGTGAGGAGCGTGCCCCGGCCGTCGGTCTCAATCGCGCCGCCTTCGAGCACGTAGAGGACCGGGACGCACGGAACTTCGGCGGCCTTGGCGATGGCTTGGCCGGCCGCGTCGTCTTTGGGCCGGCCGTCGTCGTACTTGCCGCCCCAAGCGTTGAAGCGGAAGTCGACGCACAACCGCTCCTCACGCTCTTGATGTTGCAAGAACAACGGGCCGAAGTCGCGGACCCACGAGTCGTCGGTTTCGTGCGCCGCGTCGCCGGAGACGGTGCGGACCGTCACGCCGTGGCCGCGCATGAGGTCGACCCAGTCGGCGTGCTGCTGGGCGGCTTGCTTAAAGCAGCCGGGCCAGGTCTCGTGGTTGTGGGGCGGCTCGACCCAGACCGCGGCGGTGGCGGACCAAGGCGC
>JBCCXV010000138.1:0-6821 GCA_039191195.1 Planctomycetota bacterium | reverse complement strand
CCGCAGCTGCTGCGCATCGACCGGGGCGAAGAGTCGGAGCTGGTCACCAGCGACAAGTTCCTGATCGGCGTGGGCACCAAGCCGGCCCGCCCGCCGCACGTGCCCTTCAACGGCACGACCGTGCTCACCTCGTCCGACCTGCTCACGCTCAACCGGCTGCCCAAGACCATGATCGTGGTTGGCGGCGGGGTGATCGGCACCGAATACGCCTGCATCATGGCGACGCTCGGCGTGCGGGTGACGCTGGTGGAAGGCCGCAACCAGGTGCTCGGTTTCCTCGACCAGGAGATCTCCGACGCGTTCCACTACTTCATGCGCCAGGCCGGCATCACGCTGCGCCTGGGCGAGAAGGTCGAGAAGATCACCGACCTCGCCGCCGAGGGCCAAGCCGAAGGCGCGCCGTCGAGCAACGGGTCGGGGCGTTCGCCGATGGTCCAGGCCCAGCTGGAGTCTGGCAAGACGCTCAAGGCCGAGACGCTGCTCTACGCCGTGGGACGCCAGGGCGTCTGCGGCGCGCTGCAACTCGAGAACGTCGGCGTGACCTACGACGACCGCGAACGCCTGCGCGTGAACGCGCACTACCAGGCGCTCACGACCGACGGTGTCGAGCCGGGTGAAGACGGCAAGCCCGGCGAGCCGCGCGTGGTCGAGCACGTGTACGCCGCCGGCGACGTGATCGGTTTCCCGGCTCTGGCGTCCACCAGCATGGAGCAGGGCCGGCGGGCCATCGCGCACGCCTTCGATTGCGAGGTCGACGCCTGGAACCAGGAGCTGTTCCCGTATGGCATCTACGCCGTGCCCGAGATCAGCATGGTCGGCAAGACCGAGGAGCAGCTCACCGAAGAGGGCATCCCCTACGAGGCCGGCATGGCCCAGTACGACGAGCTGGCCCGCGGGCAGCTTTTGGGCGATCGCACCGGCATGCTCAAGCTGCTGATCCACCAAGACACGCACGAGATCCTGGGCGTGCACGCGATCGGCACCGATGCGACCGAGCTGATCCACATCGGCCAGGCCGTGATGGCCCTGGGCGGCAAGGCCGATTTCTTCATCAACAACGTGTTCAACTTCCCGACGCTCGCCGAGGCGTACAAGGTCGCGGCGTACAACGGGCTGAACAAGCTGGCGCACGTTTAACGCTAGCAGGTCTGGCTTGGCCGGTCGTTGCGCCGCCGCACGGCTATGCTGCGCTCGAAGGCCGGGGCCGCGCTCCGGCGGGATGCGTCGAGCGGAATCACCACCAAGCGAGGAAAGCCATGCGCAAGGGTCGAGCGTTGCATCGCGTGTTGTCGGGGCTGTTCGTGTCGTCGCTGGCGCTGCTGCCGGCTCTCGACGTCGTTGCCCAAGACTTCGAGGCGGTCGAGCGCAAGCTCGGCGAGGCCGTGGCCGACGGCGACCTCACCCTCGAACAAGCCCGGGTGATGATGGAAGCGCTCTACGAGGTCGCCGAGCGCGCGCGTTATCGCAATCACGACTACAAGCACGCCGAGGTCGCGGGGCGTTTCGAGCACTGGGTTGGGGAGACCAGCGAGCGTCTTTGGGCCGCCGTCGAGGAAGGCGCTCTCACCGAAGACCAGGCGTGGGACAAGTGGGGCGGGTTCAAGGACGACGAGCTCGGCCCCAAGCTGCGTGAAGCCGAGGCGGAAGGCCTGGTCCGCGGCGGGTGGGTCGATGAGTTTCGTCAGGGCTTGGAGCTAACCGAGACTGAGATGCGGCTTCGTTTCGCCGTGGCCCGGGGCGAGATGACCGAGTTCGAAGCCCGCGAGCGGATCGAGGAGATGGAGCGCCGGCTCTACCGCGACCGTGAGCGCCGGGAAGAGCGCGAGCATCGCGAGCACCGAGGCCGGCACGACGACCTCATCGAGGGCTTCGAAAGCCTAGGGGTTCCATCCGAACGGCTGGGCGACATCAAGGACGCGCTCGGTGAAGCCGGCGTCGAGGACGAGCAGATGGAAGGGGCGCTCCGTGCCACGCTGCGCTTGGCCCACGGCATGCGCGAAGATGAAGACTTCGAGCCGGGCGAGCGCATGTGGGTCTACCTCGAGCGCGAGGTCGGCCTCGGAGACGACCAGGTCGAGCGCGTGGTGGGCTTGGCGAAACGGATTGCGAACGCGGATCGAGACCGCGACTGATCGGCGGTGTGGTGGCGGATCGGCTGACCGCCGAACGCGCAATCACGCCCCGGCGGTCGCTTCTGTCGGCTTCGTGGCCGCCTTGCCCGCGGTGATGTCGAGCATGCGTTGCAACGCGATCCGGGCGTAAAGCTTGGCCTCGGTGTTCACCGTGATGCGGTTGGTGGTCTTGCCTTCGACGAGCTGGTCGAGGTTCCACGCGAGCTGGGCCGGGTTGATGCGCACCATCGTGGTGCACAGGCACTGGCAACTGCTGAGAATGCGCGCCTCGACGCCGCGCTCGGCCGCCGCTCGGCACAAGCGATCGACCAGGTGCACCTCGGTGGCGATGGCCCACCGGCTGCCGGGCTCGGCGGTTTCGATGGCCTCGATGATGCGCTCGGTCGAGCCGGTCTGATCGGCCTTCTGGCAGACCTCGTAACTGCACTCGGGGTGGGCGATCACGGTGACGTCGGGCCAGTCGGCGCGGACCTCGTCGATGTGTTCCGGGCGGAACAGCTTGTGGACGGAGCAGTGGCCCTTCCAGAGGATGAAGGTCGCGTCGAGAAGGCGCTGCTCGCTTTCGCCGCCGAGGTCTTGCTTGGGGTCCCAGAGGGCCATTTGGGTTGCGGGGTCGTAGCCCGCCGCGGCGCCGGTGTTGCGCCCGAGGTGCTGGTCTGGAAGGAACAAGATCTTGACGTCTTCACCTGGCGCCAGCGGGGTGTCTCCGCCGCGCAGGGCCCAGTCGAAGACGCGGTCGCAGTTGCTGCTGGTGCAGACGGCGCCGCCGTGCTGTCCGCAGAAGGCCTTGATGGCCGCGGTGCTGTTCATGTAGCACACGGGCAGGATGCGGACGCGGCGGCCCTCGTCCTCGAACAGCTCGGTGAGCTGGGTCCAGGCGTCGACGGTCTGGTCGTAATCGGCCATGTCGGCCATGGAGCAGCCGGCCGAGAGGTCGGGCAGGGTGACGGCGACGTGGTCGTCGGTGAGCACGTCGGCGGTCTCGGCCATGAAGTGGACGCCGCAGAACACGACGAACTCTGCGCCCTCGGCCTTGACCTGCTCGGCGGCGAGCTGGCTGAGCTTGAAGCTGTCGCCGGTGAAGTCGGCGTAGCGGATGACGGCGTCCTGCTGGTAGTGGTGGCCCAGGACGACCAGGCGCTTGCCGAGCGCGGCCTTGGCGGACGCGATGCGCTGGTGGAGCGCTTCGGGCGAGGCGGCGAGGTATTCGTCGGGCAGGGGGGGCTGCCAAAGCATGGGGACGTCTCGTGGCTGAGGGTCTAGGGCCGGGGGCGATGTGGCCGCCTGCCGTCGGACGCCTCATGCTAGCGGTGCCGGCGGCCCGGCTCTAGCCCTTTGAGGCGTTGTCGCGGGCGTGGAGGCGGCCGTCGTCGCGCTTCCGGGGGCGGGGCGTTGCCGAGGGGGCCGCGATCGGCATAATGCCGCCGGCCGTGACGTTGCGTGGTGCGACCGCGGGCCGCCGGGGCGTGTCCCGCCCGGACCTGTATCGGAGCCGTCGAAGATGAAGATCGCTGTCGCCTGCGACCACGGCGGATTCGAGTTGAAAGAGCCCGTCAAGGCCCTGCTGGGCGAGCTGGGGCACGAGGTGCTCGACCTGGGCGCCCACCAGCTGGACCCGTCGGACGACTTCCCCGATTTCGCCCGGTATGTCGGCCAAGCGTTGCAGCACCAGCAAGCCGACCGCGGCGTGCTGATCTGCGGGTCGGGGGTCGGGGCGGCGATCGCGGCGTGCAAGCTCAAGGGCGTGCGGGCCTCGGTGTGCCACGACGTCTATTCGGCCCGCCAGGGCGTCGAGCACGACGACATGAACGTGCTGTGCATGGGCGCCCGGATCGTGGGGGTCCGCCTGGCCGAGGAGTTGGTGCGGGCGTTCGCCGAGGCCGCCTTCGACCCGGGCGACCGGTTCCAACGCCGTCTCGAGAAGGTCTTGGCCCTCGAAGCGCACGGCTGAGCTGGCAGGCTGTTCACACGGTCCGGGTTGAGGCTTAGGGCGGCGTGTCGTCGGTCGTGGCTTGTTCCATGCGCTGGCTGGCGTCGTAGAGTTCGAGCAACGCGAGCAGGCTGAGGGCCGTGGCCTCGATGGGCATCGACTGGTCCCAGAGCGCGGCGCGCACCCCGCCGACGCTGAAGTCGGGGTCGGCCGCGAGGTACGTGGCGTCGGGCCCCAGGGTCAGGCGGTTGACGAACGCGGCGGCCGAGGCGCCGGCGAGCATGGGCCCGAAGGCATCGGGCCCGGCGCCCAGCAGGCGTTCGTCGCCCAGGCCGACGGCCACGAAGTACAGCGTGGGCGCGGTGCGCCAGGTCGGGTCCAAGAGCTTGGACGGGTCGCGGTCGAGCACGAAGGCGCCGACAACGTCGCGCGGGGCGCCGGCCGGCGGGCGATCGACCTGGCCGTGGCGGATCACGTCGACGGCGAGCCCGCGCAGGCGCGTGCGGAGTTGCGCGGCCTGGTCGGCGTGTAGCTCCTGCCCCTGGGCGTCGGTGGGCCAGCGGCGGGCGAGCTCGGCGAGCCAAGGCAGGTCGCGCCCGCCGACCTTGTCCTGCGCGACACGCTGCGCGGCGGTGGTGGCGAACTCCCCGGCGCGGTGGGCGGCGTTGGCGTCGCCCGTGCGTAGGGCCCAGTCGGCGAGCGCGGCGCCGGCCAAGGCCGCGGCGCCGGTGCGGAGCGAGGCGGGGTCGGCCGCGGCCACCCGGGCGGCGAGGGCGTCGCGCACCTGGGCGTCGGCGCCGAAGGGGTGGTCCAGCGCCGCGAGCAGGAAGACGGCGTCGAGCCCCGTCGTGTCGGCCTCCCCCTCGGCCGGGAGGAGCGAGCCCCAGCGGGCGAAGCCGGCGTCGAGCCGGGCACGCAGGTCGTCGAGCTCGGCCCGCTCGAAGGGGTCGTCGGGGCGGGTCCAGGCGACGCGCTGGTTGGCGTATCGGGCGAGCGACCACAGGGCGAAGGCGGCGGGCGCCCGCCGGTCCGCGGAAAGCGGCTGGCTGCGGTTCGTGCGCGGGTCGTACCCGCCGAGGATCGAGCCGTCGAGGTCGACCCGGCGGGTCAGGTGGCGCCCTTGTCGCCCGAGCAATCGGGTGAGGCCAGCGCCGTCGAGGAACCCCGGAGACTTCCGCGGCGCGCCCCGTAGCAGGACGGAGGCGGGCCGGTCGACCTCGTGGCGCGCCGCGTGCCAAGTGCGGAAGGCGAAGAGCTCGGTTTCGGGCCCGGCCGCGATTTCGAGGCGGACCCGGCCGTAGCCTTCTTCTGGCAGGCGGTCGTCGAGCAGGGCGGCGCTGGGCCAATCGACGGCCCACTGTCCGGTCGCGGGGTTGCGGCCCAGCACGCCGTCGACGCCGGGGTAGGCCCGCTTGGCGGCGGCCTCGGGCGGCTCGCCAGGCGCCGGGTCGAGCCGTCGCACGTCGTGGGCGACTTCTACGCTGACCGAAAAGCGCAGGACCATGTCATGCAACATCAGCGGGGCGACCGCCGGACCACCGGCGGCGTTGGCGTCTTGGGCCTGCCGGATCGCGGCACCTTGGGCGTCTACAAGCGCCAGGTTGGTCGCGATCCTCGCCAGGTCGGCGAGGTCCGTCGGTTCGAGCGGTTCGTCGGCGAAGCGGTGGGGGTTGGGCCGCCACTTCTCGCCCACGCCGAACACCTGGCCGTCGATGAACAAGGTCACCCGCACGCCCAGGGCGTCGCTGACCGGCCAGGCCGGGGCGTTGGCGGCGACCTCGCCCAAGCGGGTCCATCGCTCGACCTGGGAGTGCAGGTCGCGCATCCCGCCGGCCTCGAGCGGGGCGGCTTGCGCCCGGCGCGCTCGCAGCGGGTCGAAGCCGTCGGCGACGCGACCGCTCTGGGCCAAAGCCGAGGGGCATGCCACCAGCGCCAGAGCCAACGCGAGACCCAACGCGCCGATCGGAGCGCCGCCTCGTGGCAACATTCCGCGTGTATCGACGGCTGGCCCGAGGGTCGAAATGGATCTCAAGATATTGTTAAACATGATTTTATGAATATTGTTCAACAGCGGTTCGAGGTTGGGGACCCCCGGGTTATAGTTCGAAGAGCACAGGAGCGGACCGTGTTCGCACTCTTCGATCTCACCAATAACGAACTCGCCTACCGGAAGAAGCTGGTCATTCTGACCGCGCTGACGTTCCTGGCCCTGTGCTAGTTCGATTCTCTGCTCTTCTCGGTCTTTGTACGACCCGCTAAGCCCGGCGGGCGGCGGCCGCTTCGTGTCGTGCGGCCGCGCCCTGCGGGCCGGCGTGCGGATCCGACGCCGCGTGCGAGGCTAGGCTCACGCTATGGCGCGTTCCGGTTGGCTCCGGTGGTGGACGGCGTGTGGTTTGCTGTGGGCCAGCGCCGCGCTGGGGCAGGCCCAGCCCGGCGCGCCGGCGGTCGAGTTCGTCGCACCCCGCGTGGTGCTGGAACTGTCCACCGGCCACCGCATCGCGGGCGAGGTGCTCGGCCGGCGGGGCGACCGCTGGCGGGTCAAGACCGCCGAGGGCCTCGCGGCCGTCGTGCCCAAGAACCTGATCCGCGTGCGCTTCGCCGACGACACGGAAGCCGTGCTGCGCTTCGCGCTCCAGCGGCGCATGCCGGCGTTGGCCGAGTGCGCGGCGCTGGCGGTGTTGACCGGCACGGCCATGGACGGCGAGCCAGCCGGGTGGACGCGCCTGGACCTTTGGCGATTGGACGACGTTCGGCGGGGT
>JBCCXV010000137.1:0-6839 GCA_039191195.1 Planctomycetota bacterium | reverse complement strand
CCTTCGATCTCCACAAAGGCGCCGATCCGCGGCAGCGTGTCGAGCTCCACCCGACAGCCGCCCAAGGCGTACCGGTCCCGCCGCTTCTCGAACGTCACCACATGCTCATAGCCCAGCGCCGCCAGCAGGGCCGACGCCAAGTCGGGATCATCGACCGGCAGCTCGGTCTCGGTGCGCGACTTCAACGGGCCATGCGCGCGCGGCCCCTTGTGCGTGATCGTCGCGGTGCGACCGCCATCGGCGTCGGTCTCGACCCGGACCCGCAGCCCCTGGTCCGTCGCCTTGAGCCCGCCCTCGGCCGTGTCGTAATACGCGTTGGTCTCGTGCAGCACGGCGACCCGCTCCGCGCCCCGTTCCCGCAGCCGGCCCTCCAGGGCGGCCCGGTCGACCAGCCGCATCTTGGCTTCGATCTCCACACCCATCCCGAGGCTCCTCTTCGGGCGCAGGCACGCACTCCGGCGGTCGCGCTCCAAGAATCAGCCTAGATCGGGCGTCCGTGCCGGGCCCGACCAGGGCCGCTCGAGCACCGTCGCGGCGTCCTCGATCCGCTGCATCACCGAACCCGCCGCCCACTCGGGCAACGCCTCGGCGTACGCACGGCCGTGCAGACGCAGCGTCGCCGGCGAAATCAGCAGCGGCGTCATCGACGGCAGCCGACGGTTCACCGCGACCCGCCAAAGCACCACCCGGTCCCACGACGTCAGCCCGCCGGCCTTGGCGATCTTCCAGGCGAGGCGCGACGACGCGCCCCGCCGCGCACGGCTGCGCATCCACCGCGCCCAAGAGACCGCCGCGAACGCCATCAGCCCCAAACCGGCCGCCGAGATCAGCCACTCGGTCTCCAGCGGGATGTCGCCCCGGCTGTCGTTGATCGCCCGCGAGATCTCCGACGGGTTCGGGCGGCCGCCCGCTTCGAACCCCGGCCGGGCGCCGTCGGGCTGGATCAGCTCCGGCCCCGGCATGCGCACGGGCGACGCCTCGGGCGTCGCAGCCTGAGCACCCGCAACACCGCCCGGCGCCAGCAACGCCCCCATGCACACGGCGGCAGACAAGCCCTTCATGACTCGGACGCGCCGCCTCATGCCGCGGCCTCCATGGGGGCGCCGGGGTGGGTCAACGGCCGGTCCGCCAACGACGGCGTGGCCTCCGTCGCCGGCGCTTCGGGTTCTTCGAGCTCCGCGAGCCACCGCCCCAGCAGCCGTTCGGCCGCCCGGCGCACCGCCGGCTCGGGGTCGTCCATCGCGCGCTGGGCGATGTCCGACACCACCCCGCGCGCCTCGAGCGTGCGCGCCGCCCACAATGCCGAGACACGGCAACCCGGCCGGTGGTCCGCCAGCATCACCCGCAGCGACTTCTCCGGCCGGGCCAGATTCAGCCGCGACCGCGCCACGATCGCGTTCGCACGGCAACGCGGCGCCCCCGATTCGCTGAGCTGCTCCAGCTTGCCGGCGTACATCGGCGAGCCCCGGTCGGCCAAGGCCTCCACGGCGTTGGCCCGCACCCGGGCGTCGTCGTGTTCCAGGCCGGCGGCAATCGCTTCCAACCCGCTCGGCAGCGTGCCCGACCCCAGCGCACGGATCGCCGACGACGCCAGCCGGGTGTCGCTCCCGGTCGCCGCTTGGCACAGCACTGACTCGAAGAAATCGGCCTGGCCGAGCTCGCCGACCATCTGGATCGCCCGCATCCGGTCGCCCCGGCTCCGCGACATCCGCCGACGCAGACGGTGATGCGCGATCGTGTCGAGCTTGAGCACCGCTTGACCGGCGGCGAGCCTTTGCTCGGGGCCGAGCTTCGACCAGCCGTCCCACAGCCGCTCGAACGCTTGCGGGGCCAGCCGGGCTTCGGCCAGACGACGAACGGTCGGGTCGCTCCGCCGCGCCGCGGCGCCCAGGGCCCGCATCGCTTCGGCCCGGTCGCTCAGGACGCCCAGCGCATGCACGGCCAGGCGGGCCAGGTCCGGCTTGTCGTCGCCCACGAACGCGGCCAGCGCCTTGGCGAGCGTGTCGCGCGCCGGGTCTTCCTCGGCCGACATCGCGTGGGTCGGTCGTGGCGTCGCTTGCGCCGCCAGCCTGCGCAGCGCCGCCAACCGCACGCGGGGGCTCTCGTGCGCCGCGTACCGCGCCCACCGGGCCCAGCGCGCCGGGTCGGGCGCCGGGGCCGCTTCCAGCACCGCCACACGCCCGAGCGCCGACTCCCGCTCGGCCCGCGGGTCTTTGAGCGCATCGCAACCCGAAAGCCGCAACGGCTGACGCATCGTCTTGAGCGCCCGCCGCGTACGCCCGAGCAGCAGCAGCGGGTGCGCCGTCCAGCACTCGGCAAGTAAGTCGGGCCTGCGTTGGCGTAGCTGGTGCGCGCCTTGGCCCGCGGCCGACCGAAGCGTGTCGAACCGCAGCAGCCAGAGCCACGCCGAGCGAGTCGCCGGCGAACCGCCTTGCCGCAGCGCATCCCGCAAGTCTTGGGTGAGCGGGTGGCGCGGGTCTTCCAGCGCCGAGCGCGCTCCGGGCGACGCCGACGGCGCCAGCGACAGCCAGGCCTCGCGCACGCCTTCACGACGGTGCGGGCCCGGCCGGGCCACCAGTTGGTCCAGCGCCGTGGCCACCGCCGCCCCGCGGGTCGCCGGCAGGGCTTCCTCGCTGTGGGCACGTTGGGCGAAGATCTCGAGCGTTTCGCAAGCCGCGTCCGCGGCCCGGTCCGGGCCGCGACGCCCCAGGTCGGCCAGCAGGTCCGACATCCGCATCCAGCCGCCCCGGGCGATGATCTCGGCCGCCGCCAGGCACGCCGCTTGGCGACCGCGCCCCAAGGCCTCCCGGATCGCCGGCGCCAGCTTTACGCCCGACTCGACCACCGCATCCTGAGCCCGCACCGGCAGGCGTCCGAATCCGTCGAGCACCGCACGCATCCCGACAGACCGGCCGCGTTTCACCAAGTGCGGCGCGATTTGCTCCGCCAGGCCCGGTTCCGCCGTCGGCAGCGTCGCCGCGAGCGCCGCATCCAACTCGGGCGACTCCAACTCCGCCACGGCCTCGTAAATCTGCTGGTGTAGCGACATGTCCGGGCACCCCGAGCCGCGCGCGGGCCTCCTGCCCGACCTCCGGCCGACCTTCACTTAATCGGACCTTGCCGTCGGAGGCCTCCAAACCCGGCGTTTGCAAAGGGCTACCGCGATCCAGCCGTCCTTGTGGACCAGGCCTCGGCGTGGATGGCCGCGCCGTGGACTCGCCGTGGAAGAGGCGTCGAGACTCTGATCTTCACGCGTTACCGGATCGTTCAGGGCGGTTGTTAAACCGTTCAGAACCCGGTGGAGTAGCCGATTTGAGCCAGTTTGTAGCCGTAAAGCCCGGGATTTACGCAGAAAGGCGGGTCTAGGGCTTGGGACGGCAGGGCGGCACCGCTATACTCGCGCGTCTGCTTGGGATTCTCCAGGCCTGCAACCCCAACATCTACGACGTTGCTTCATCGCAACCTCAACCCCTAGGGTCCTCCGGCATGACTGTTAGCAGCAAACCACCCCTCGCCAACGTGGCGCGGCTCATGGTGTATCAGCGCCCGCTCCACCCCGAACTCTTCACCCTCCACGCCCGCCGCTCCGACACCCACGGCGACTACGAGGTCGAGTCCTGGCTGCTCCGCGGGGGCCACTCGGTCCGCTTCAACTCCGACGGCAAGGTCCTGACCGAAACCGTCGTCGACGCCGCCAGCTCCGACAACTTCCCCGAGGGCGGCCTGCTCCACGCCATGCCCTGTGTCGGCGAGAAGGAGTTCGAGATCGCCGCCGGCGAAGAACTCGGCTACTGCGCTTCGCTCCAGGTCGAGCAGCTGTCGGACAACCTCTTCGACTGCACCTACCGCGAACTGCTCGACTTCGCCGACGAAACCGGCTCCCTCGTCCACGAGTGGGACGACGACAACGGCCGCAACCTCTCGCTGCTCGACGCCCAGAAGTACCGCGACCAGTACCACTTCCAGAGCTACCACCTCAGCTCCGATCAGGGCCAGGTGCTGCGGACCCAGTCGATCTTCGAGGTTGCCGCCGGCTGATCGCCCGTGCCGTGTGAAAAAAGTGTCGTTTGGCCAACCCGCTTCGGCAGGGGGGCGTTGATCCCCAAGCCCGTCGCGGGTACGCTCTGCGGCTCGATATCGCCAGAGTATGAAGACCCCGGGCGGCCGACCCCGCCCCTTAGGAGACCCCGCCGATCCCCCCCCCGGCGGAGCACCCCATGAGCATTACGGCCCAACGCAAGACCGAACTGATTGGCGAGTTCCGCCAGTCCGACACCGACACGGGAAGCCCCGAAGTCCAAGTGTCGATCTTGACCCACCGCATCCGCGAGCTCACCGAGCACCTGCGCGAGCACAAGCACGACTTCGCGTCGCGCCGCGGCCTGCTCCAAATGGTCTCGCGCCGGACTCGCCTGCTGCGGTACCTCCAGCGCGTCGATCGCGCCCGGTACCTCGCCCTCATCCAAAAGCTCGGCCTGCGCAAGTAAACGCGGGCCGCCGGCCCGGCGTCCACGTCCCTGGGTCGACCGGGGTTCTCTCGCGGACACGAGCCGGCGCCCCGCGCAGCCCCGCTGCGCCCGCCCGTCCTCGCGCGTCTCGGCAATGGTTGCCGGGCAGGCGTGGAAGGCAGTCGGCCCCGTTCATCCGCCCCGGAACGCGCTCGTGTCTGAGCCGCTCCACCCGATGAACCCGGCCATCTGTCTCCCGCGTCGGCGCCTCGCGAGGGCGCGCCGCTTGGGTTGAAACCGACCGACCCACGGCCCCGCCCGCCTGCCCCCTCGCCGAAAGAACGCCCATGCCCGTGACCCCCGCGCCCCACCGTGTCGAGCTCGAGCTCGGCGGACGCACCCTCTCCATCGAATCCGGCAAGATCGCCAAGCAAGCCGACGGCGCCGTCATGGTCCAGTACGGCGAGACCATCGTCCTGGGCACCGCCGTCCACTCCGACCCCCGCCCGGGCATCGACTTCTTCCCCCTCACCGTCGACTACCGCGAGAAGCTCTCGGCGGCCGGCAAGTTCCCCGGCGGGTTCCGCAAGCGCGAAGGCGCCCCCAACCAAAAAGAAGTCCTCACCATGCGGAACATCGACCGGCCCATCCGGCCGCTGTTCCCCAAGCACTACATCGACGAGGTCCAGGTCCAGTGCTGGGTCATGGCCTACGACGGCCAGAACGAGCCCGACGTGCTCGCAGGCATCGCCGCCTCCGCCGCCCTGTCGATCTCCTCGGTCCCCTTCCAGGGCCCCATCGGCAACGTCCGCGTCGGCCGGATCGACGGTCAGCTCGTGGTCATGCCCACCGCCGCCCAGTCGGCCTACTCCGACCTCGACCTCTTGCTCTGCGGGCACACCGAGGGCGTGAACATGATCGAGGTCGGCTCGCAGCAGATCCCCGAGTCCGAGCTCGTCGACGCCATCGACTTTGGCTACGAAGAAGTGAAGCGCATCTGCGGCGCCATCGCCGAACTCCAGTCCAAGTGCGGCAAGGAGAAGGTCGGCGGCGCCATCGAGATGCCGGCCGACATCGTCTCGATCGTCGACACGCACCTGGCCGGCCCGCTCGAGGCCGCCAAGACCTCGCCCGGCACGAAGCTCGACCGCGCCTCGGCCGTGTCCGCCTGCAAGAAGGCGTTCTATTCCGAGCACTTCCCCGAGCCCGCCGACGACGCCACGCCCAAGCAGGTCGAGACCTACCGCAAGCGTTTGTCTGACGCACGCACCGCCGTGCACGACCTCGAAGAAGTCATCACCCGCAAGATCATCCGCAGCGGGTCTCGCACTGACGGCCGAGCCCTCGACGACCTCCGCGAGATCATCTGCGAAACCAACATCCTGCCCAAGTCCGTCGTGCACGGCTCGGGCCTCTTCCAGCGCGGCGAAACCCAGGCCATCGTTACCACCGTGCTCGGCACCGGCAAAGACGAGCAGATCGTCGACGGCCTCGCCGACGAGTACTCCGAGAAGTTCTACCTGCACTACAACTTCCCGCCGTTCTCGGTCGGCGAAGCCAAGCGCATCACCGGCCCCGGCCGGCGTGAGGTCGGACACGGCAAGCTCGCTGAGAAGGCGCTGCTCCCCGTCCTGCCCGACGTCGACCAGTTCCCCTACACCATCCGCTTGGTCTCGGACATCACCGAGTCCAACGGCAGCTCGTCGATGGCCTCGGCTTGCGGCGGCACCCTCGCCATGCTCTCGGCCGGCGTGCCCCTTAAGGCGCCCGTCGCCGGCATCTCCATCGGCCTCATCCAGGCCGACGAAGACGGCCAAGAAGACTGCTACCTCGCCGACATCCAGGGCGAAGAAGACCACTTCGGCGATATGGACTTCAAGGTCACCGGCACCCGCACCGGCGTCACCGCCGTCCAGGTCGACCTCAAGATCCGCGGCCTGACCATGGACCAGGTCCGCATCACCTTCGACAAGGCCCGCGACGCCCGCTTCAAGATCCTCGACCTCATCGAGGCCGAAGCGCCCGAAGCCCAGTCCCTCGCCGACTCGGCCCCGCGCATCCTCTCGACGCGCATCCACCCCGACAAGATCGGCAAGCTCATCGGCCCCGGCGGCAAGACCATCCGCGCCCTGGAAGCCGACACCGGCGCCAAGGTCGAGGTCGAAGAAGACGGCACCATCTACCTCTCCGCCGTCGGCGTCGGCAAGGCCGAGAAGGCCCTCGAGGAGGTCGAGAAGATCGCCGCCGAGGTCAAGCTCGACGGCGATCTTCTCGACCTCTTCGAGGGCCTTCTCGGCCTTGCCGACGCCGACGGCGGAGAGGTAGAGGGTGCCGTCTTCTTCGACCTCGACCTTGGCGCCGGTGTCGGCTTCGAGGGCGCGGATGGTCTTG
>JBCCXV010000136.1:0-6865 GCA_039191195.1 Planctomycetota bacterium | reverse complement strand
GGCCTTCCGCGCATGGCTGCAAGCCCGCGACGTCGGCGGGTGCCGGTGGACCGTCACGCAGCTGGGCTTGGCCGAGCCCTTCCTCATGCGGGCCGATTCACCCTGGATTCAGACCGTCCGCAACGCCGTGCTCGGCGAGACCGGCCGGCCGCCCGCGCTCGTGCGCGAGGGCGCCACCATCCCGGTCGGCGCCGACCTCCAGAAAACCCTGGGCCTCGACGTGCTGTTCGTCGGCTTCGGCCTCAACAGCGACGGCATCCACGGCCCCGACGAGCACATCGATCTGCCTCGCCTGCACCTCGGCGCCCGCACGCTCGCCCGCCTGATCGCCGAGGTCGCCGCCGCGCGGTAGCCGTCAGCTACCCGGCCGCATCAGCGTCGGCCGACGCTCGCCCTGGTCTTGCTCTTCCGCCAACGCGTCGGCGTCTTCGGGTTGACGCTGCTCCACCCCGCGCACGCCCGGCAACAGCGCCGGCGTCGGGGCTTCTTCCCGCTCGGCGGCCTTCTTGGCCCGCACCGCATCGGCCGTGGCCTGCAGCGCGTCGACGTCGATCCCGTCGAGCACGGCCGCGGGATCGGGCGCGCTCGGGGGCGGCGCGTTGGGGTTCGGCGCCGACGCCGTGTCGTGCGTGATCGTCGCGTAACGCGGGCGATACTCCAGCGACGCGAGCGCCTGCGCCGGCGTGACGCCCGGGCGGTACGCCAAGGGTTGGCGCAGCGGGTCGTGCTCAACCGGCAGCACCGCCAGGTCAGCGCCATTCACGCGGTTGTACAGAGCCAGCGTGTCGCGCTCGTTCACCAGCGCCGGCACGCGAGCGCGGTAGACGCCCGTGGTCGGGTTGTACCAGAACATCGCCTGATCCTCGCCCAGCACCACCGGGTCCGGCGGGTGGCCGGCCGTATCGCCGGGCGGCGCTAGGTCGAGCCACGGGCGCTCCTGCTCGAGCAGCACGTTCGTCGGCAGCGAAGACCCAAACCAAACCGGGTCCACGGCCACCACAAGCGGCGTCACGCCCGGCTCGGCCTCGGCCGTCGCCAACGCCGATTGGTACGTCGTCACCTCTTGCAGCCGCGCGAGCGACTCGGTCACGAACCGCTCGTTCTCGGCCTGCTGGGCCTGGTCGCGGTGTTGCACCAGCGCCACGCCCAGCCCGGCCGCCACGGCCACGGCAATCATGCTTTCTAGGGCCAGTCGCATCGGGATCGCTCCACGGAGCCCAGGCGGGCCCCGACGCTGCAGGTTCCGATTCAACCCGGGGCCGAGCCAACCCGGGCCCCTTGAAACCGGCCGGGCCCCAGCGACCCCGCCGGCGCCAGCCGCACGGCCGGCGCAACCCCACCGGTCCCTGCGGAACCGCCCCACGCCCGATCAGGCCCGGATAACCCCCCGCGGCGCCCCGCTGGGCCTCACAAACCACCCAACCCGAGCGATTCGCGCGAACCGCAACCCCGCGCTTCCAATAGCATCTAGGGAGGGGCGTCGGCCCGGCCGATCAGCCCACAGAGCCCCACGCCCGGCCCCCGCGCCCGGCGAGAGCCCCCGATGGACGCCGCACCCCGCCAACCCCCGACCCAGGCCAGCGCCGGCCCGCCGCGCCAGGACCACCGCGCCAACGGCGCCGTCAACGGAACCTCTGCCGGTCCTAACGGCGCGGGCCGCGACGGGTTCTGGAGCGAGAACGGCCAGGCGCCAAGCCAACCCGCCGAGCCGCCGAAAACCTCCTGGCTGTCCGCACGCCGCGGCGGCCTCCGGAGGCTCGTCCAGAACGTGCTCCCCGCCACCGTTCCCCGACAACCCCCCTCCGCCGCAGCGGCCCGGACCCAGCTCGGCGTCACCACCACGGTCAAAGACCGCGAACGCCTCGTCGCCGGTCTGCGCCAGGTCGTCGCGCAGGAGGCCTACGGCCGGCTCCTGTCCCGCTCCTCCGAGCCCACCCCCGGACGCCTGGTCGACGTGCTCATCGCCGGCTCCGGCGAGCCCAAGCTCCTGGACGAAACCTTCCCCCGCCTCCGCTGGGGCGGCCTCTTCGCCTACGTCGGCGTCTCCGAACGCAGCGTCCGACAGCTCGCCGAGTCCTACGACGACCCCCTGCGCGGCTACGTCATCGAGATGCCCCCCACGCCCATCCGTATGTCGTCGCACTCCGGACGCCTCGGACGCGCGCCCATCGACGGCTACTGCTTCACCGCACGCAAGGTCCGCCACGTCCAGGCCGGCGGCTTCACCGAACGGTTCACCTACGACGTCGAGCTCACCCCACAGCCCGACGCGCCCAACGGCTACATCGTCACCAAGCGCGTGCCGTCGCACGAAGACCTGTTCCGCCGCCTCCGCCAGAAGTTCCCCGGGACCGACCCCGACGCCCTGCGCGAGCGCGCCCGCAAGCTCGTCGACCACATCTTCCCCACCTTCCTCACCCGCGAGGCCGGCATCCTCCAGATCCTGGCCAAGCACCTGCCGTTCGAGGTCGCCGACCGCGTCCCCGCCTGCCTCACCACCCAGCGCGACCACCGCGGCATGGTCCAAGAGCTACAGATGAACTGGCTCCGCAACGGCGGCCAGCCCCTGTCCCACCTCGAGTTCGCCAAGCAGGCCGCGCAGCTACTCACCGTCATCCACGAACACGCCCGGGTGATGCACCTCGACCTGCGCCTCGACAACTTCGTCATCACCGAGCAGGGCGTGGGCTTCGTCGACTTCGGCTCGGCCGTCCGCATCGGCGAAGACTTCGGCGACACCCCGGTCCTCAAGACCCTCTTCTCCGAGATGATGCGCACCAGCCAGCTCCAGCGCATGCTCGGCAAGATGGTCGAACGCGGCGACGTCACCAACGAGACCATCGCCGAGGTCCACGGCAAGGTCGACAAGACCGTCGACGCCTTCTATCTCGCCGTCCAGATCGCCAAGCCCTACGGCAACCCCGAGCTCACCCAGCTCATCGAGTACGACCCCAACTCCGAGATGGCCCGGCGCCTGTCGGCCCTCACCGCCGCGATCTTGCGGCCCAAGACGGCCAACGTCGGCGAGTTCAAGACCGCCGGCGACATCCTCCGCGGCGTCCTGCGCATCGAAGGCATCCTGCGCGATAAAGGCCTCGTGCCCTAACGCAATACGCCCAGCCTTACGGCGACACGCCGGCCAGCTTCACCACCACCGCCGGCTCGCCCAGGCGACGCACGTTCTGCACCGCGTGCTCGAACGTCCCGAACTCGCCCACCTGCACCAGCGTCACCGTGCGCCCGTCCGGGCCCCGGCGGGACACCAAACGCGGCGCGCCCAGGCCCAGCTCCGCCGCCCGCGCCGCGATCCGCTCGGCCGTCTGGTTCGCGTTGGCCGCGTCGCGGTAAGCGCCGGCCTGGATCGTGTACCCCGTGACCGTCAGCTGCTCCTCGGCTTGACGACGCAGCGCCGGGTCTTGCGCCTTGCCGATCACCAGCCATAGCGTCGTGCGGGCCGAGTCCCAACGCCCAAGCTTCTGCTCGGCCACCGCCGCGTAAAACAGCGCCCGGGCCTGATCGTCGCCGCCCGACAACTCCGACGCCCGGTGGAACGCGCCGGCCGCGTCGTCGTGACGCCCGGCCTCGGTGTACACCGAACCCAGCGACACCGCCGCGTCGAACGCCGTGCGGGCGTCGCCCGCTTGCGAGGCCTGGTCGAGGTAGCGGATCGCCCGCGACGTCTCGCCGAGCTTGTGGGCCGAAAGCCCCGCCACATACGCCGCCTCGTCCGCCCGGGCCGACTGCGTCCGGTCGGCCATCACCCGGCGGGCCTCTTCGTAGGCCAGCCGGTACTCGCCGCCGGCGTACAGGCCGTTCGCCTGCTCCAGGCTCCCCACGCCTTGCGGCGCGCAGCCGGTCAGGCCTACCCCCAAAGACGTAGACGCCAGCACCAAGCCGAGCAGACCACCACGCCACCGCGGAATCCTCGCGGCGCGACCGAACGATTTTGTGAGTGACACGCGCATCAGCCAACCTCCCTGTTGGGCGTACCCCGATACCTTAACGCCATCGCGCCCTCCGGCGCACCCGAGCCCCTCATGGCCCTACTCCGCAGCATCTACCGCACCTGCCTCCGCTCGCCCCGCCGGGTGATCGTCACCGACGACCGCACCCAGTGGACCGGCCTCAAGCTCGTGGGAGCCGGTTACCACTTCGCCAAGCTAATCCGCAAGAGCACCCGCCAGGAACGCGTCGGCCTCATGCTGCCCACCGGCGGCGGGTTCGCGGCGGCGCTGCTCGGCGCCTGGCAGGCCGGCCGCACCCCCGTGCCGCTCAACTACCTACTCAGCAAAGAGGAGATCGACCACGTCGTCCGCGACGCCGGCCTCGACCTCATCCTCACTGCCAGCCCGCTCATGGACCACGTCGGCCGGGACTACCTCCCCGGCTCGGTCCGCACCATCGAGCTCGACAAGCTCGAACTCAAAGGCGCCCCGCCCGTCCGCTGGCCCGCCAACCCGAAGGACGACGACCTCGGCGCGGTGCTCTACACCTCGGGCACCTCGGGCCTGCCTAAGGGCGTGATGCTCACCCACGGCAACCTCGCGGCCAACGCGCGCCAATGCATCGAGCACGCCGGCATCACCCGCTGCACCGGATTCTGCGGCGTGCTGCCCCAGTTCCACAGCTTCGGCCTCACCGTGCTGACCCTCGTGCCCCTGGTCATGGGCTCACCGGTCGTCTACACGGCCCGCTTCGTGCCCCGGGCGGTCATGGGCCTCATTCGGGAGCACCGCCCGCAGATCTTCGTCGGCGTGCCGTCGATGTACCAGGCCCTGCTCAACGTGAAGCAGGCCACGCCCGAAGACTGGGCCTCGATCAAGATGCCCATCTCCGGCGGAGAGCCCCTGTCGCCCCGCATCCGCCAGCGCTTCGAGGAACGCTTCGGCAAGACCATCCTCGAAGGCTACGGCATGACCGAGTCCTCCCCGGTCACCCACTGGGCCACGCCCGACCACAACAAGACCGGCGCCGTCGGCCGGGCCCTGCCACGCGTCCAGACCCTCATCGTCGACGACCACCAAAACCCCCTGCCCGCCAACGCCGAGGGCGAGATCCTCCTGGCCGGGCCCAACGTCATGGCCGGGTACCTCAACCGCCCCGACCTCACCGCCGAAGCCATCGCCCAAGCCACCGACCCCGACACCGGCGGCCCCCTGCGCGCCCTGCGCTCCGGCGACATCGGAAAAGTCGACGACGACGGCTACCTCTTCATCACCGGCCGCAAGAAAGAGATGCTCATCGTCGCCGGCGAAAACGTCTTCCCCCGCGAGATCGAAACCGTCCTCGACCAGCACCCCGACGTCGGCGCCTCGGCCGTGGTCGGCATGCAAGACGAATCCCGCGGCGAAGTCCCCCTGGCCTTCGTCGAACCGGCCGACGGCCAAACGCCCGACCCCGCCGACGTCCGCACCTACTGCCGCGACAAGCTCCCACCCTTCAAGGTCCCACGCGAGGTCCGCGTCATCGACACCCTGCCCCGCAGCCCCACGGGCAAGGTCTTGCGGCGGCAACTGTCGGCTTAAGGCGACCCATAGCGTTAAGGGAATCTCGCCAATGCATGCCCCTAACTTGCGAGACTTTCTAGCCTACAGCCAATTCAACAAGACCTACGCGAGGCGGCCGCCAACCCTTACCGCCCTTTGCGCTCTGGCAATCATGCCATCATTCGTCTACAGCGAGGAACCTCCGGCGCTGCAGCGGACGGCTTCGGCTCAAGTCGATCAGTGGAGCTCACTCCACGCGAGACAAGAACTCACACTATCAGCCGTCGCAGACGGCTTCGCCGCTGCACCTCACCTGCCATGGTTCGAAGAGGGGTCGCCAGCAGAAGCGCAACTATTTGTCGACCTCATCGGCATAATCGACCTTTCCGAGAAGCGGACCGCGGATGACGGCCTAAGCCAAACTTACTTGTCAGTCCTGCTGCGCGTCTACGAGGCCGCCGACGCTCTGAATAGTCGCGCCGGGGCACTCCTCTGCCTCACGGCCAAGGCCGCCGCGCTCTCTCACGTCGAGAGACAATTTCCGAACACCGACGCCAAAGAACTGCAACGAGCGCAGGAAGTACTAGGCCGTATGCGACTCGACCCGTCGCACGCCTTGGAATTTGAGCACGGACGTGATGCCGCCTTCGACGGAGACCCGAACGACGCCAAGGCCCTGTGGGGGTTTCTATATCCAAGAGAAGAGATCAATCAGCGAGGCCCCGTCACCTACTTGGACCGCTATTTCTTAGAAGATCGCGGGGTCCCAGGACTGCTCCATGACGGTAGGGCAGAGACGGTCTACGCATTGATGGTCCGATGCGAGCGATTTCGGCTCCGCATCGATGGCTCCCTCCTATACCTGTCTCTGGGGGGAACGGCCGAGGATGGCTACCACACGTTTCAGTGGAGAATGCCCATGAAGTTGCGCTCTCGCGTCAGCGAGGACGTGCCCCCTCATGTTGCATTTCACTTCGGAGATTTTCGAAGCATGGTGGATGCAGAGTATCGCCGTCGGTTCGGCCTTCAGCGGCCATTGAACATCCTCCTACCTGGCCGCCTAGCGGAAATCGCGGAGCAGGAGGGTATTGACCTACAGCAACTCAGAGAGTTAACGGGTCGAGAAAAGCTAGAGAAGTAAGAGCGCAGGCAGCGAGTGAAGGTTTCGGGCGATCCAAAAAAAACGGGCTTGCTTCACGGCCCGGGGGGCGTCGCCGCAAAACAAACCCGAACCCACGATGCTGGTGCAAGCCCAAAGCATCCGCAAGGGCCCAAGGCCGCAACTACGGGAACTCACCCAGGGGAAACGCCAAAACCCCGGCCAAAGGCGTAGTCCGCGCGAGCGGCCCTACGCACCAGCCCCGTCTTCGTCCGGCGGT
>JBCCXV010000135.1:0-6941 GCA_039191195.1 Planctomycetota bacterium | reverse complement strand
TCGCCGGATGCGGAACAGCAGGTGGATGAGGATGGGGATGGCGACGGCGGCGAGGCCGGCGTAGAGCAGCGCGGGCTGGGTGAGCAGGCCCCCGCCCGGAATCGCTTGGGCGAGTACCCCCGGAAGCAGGGACCCGGGATCATGGTCTTGTAGATTCAAGAATGTTTGCGCGTGGGTCATCGTCACCGGCCTTTCCGTAGGAAGGCGGCGCGGCGGGTGAGGACGCGGCGGAGGGCGGGGCCGACGGGCCGGCCGGTGTCGAGCAGGGCGTAGTCGTATTGGAATCGTTGGGCGGCGTCTTCGACGGCTTCTAGGTGGTCTTCGACGGCGCGGAGGTAGGCCTTGCGCAGGGCGCGCGGGGACAGTCGGAGTCGGCCTTCGCCTTCGAGGCCGCGGAACTCGCCGGGGCGTTGGAAGGGGAACGACAGCTCGGCGTCGTCCATGACGTGGAGGACGACGACGTCGTGCCCGCGGAAGCGGAGTTTGGCGAGTCCGCGGTCGATGACGTCGGGGGTGTCGAAGAGGTCGCTGAGCAGGACGATGAGGGATCGTCGTTTGAGCTCGGCGGTGATGCGGTCGAAGAGGCCGGCGAGGTCGGTGCGGCCCTCGGGGTTGGGCGTCTCGCCGGGCTGTGCGGGTTGGGGCGCGGCGTTGGCGAGGGCTTCGGCGATAGACCGCCAGTGTCCGGTGTTGTTGGACAGGCGGGTGGCCATGCGGGTGTCGTGGTCGAAGACGGCGAGGGCGGCGCGGTCTTGCTGGGCGACGGCGAGGTGGGCGAGTGCGGCGGCGACGGTGGAGGCGGCGTCGTATTTGGTCCAGGGTGCGTCGGGCCCGCGGTAGGCCATGGAGCCGGAGGCGTCGACCAGGAGCATGAGGTCGAGGTTGGTCTCGCGGGCGTACTGCTTGAGGTAGAGCTTGTTGGTCTTGGCGGCGACCTTCCAGTCGAGTCTTCGGAGGTCGTCGCCGGCGGTGTAGGGGCGGTGTTGTGCGAACTCGATGGACTCGCCTTGGAGTGGGGAGCGGTGGAGGCCTTGGAGCAGGCCGTCGATGACCAGGCGTGCGCGGAGTTCGAGGGCGCCGACCTGTGCGAGGACGGCGGGGTCGAGGTTGGGGGCGTCGGTTTGTGCGGGGCTGCGGGCGGCCATGCGTCGATCGCCTCGGGGCGGGCTGCGTGTGGGTTAGCGGAGCACGGCCTGGGCTTCGGGGCTGGGCGTGGCGCCGGCGTCGACGTGTTCGAGCAGGCGTGTGACGAGGTCGTCGGTGGTGACGCCGTCGGCTTCGGCGGCGAAGTTGACGAGGAGTCGGTGGCGGAGGACGGGCTTGGCAACGGCGCGGAGGTCGTCTTCGTTGACGAAGGCCCTGCCCTGGAGTGCGGCGTGGGCTTTGCCGGCGAGGACGAGGCTTTGGGAGGCGCGGGGCCCGGCGCCCCAGGACAGGTATTGGCGGACGAAGTCGGGGCGGGCGTCGTCGACGCCGGGCTCGGGGTTGCGGGTGCAGCGGACGAGGTTGAGGGCGTAGCGGATGGTGGAGTCGGCGACGGGGATGTCGCGGACTTTTTCTTGGGCCCGCATGACGCGCTCGGGGTCGATGACGGGCTGGACGTCGGGCTTGTCCCGGCCGGTGGTGCGCCGGACGATCTCAAGTTCTTCAGATTCTGAGGGATATCCGACGCGGATCTGGAAGAGGAATCGGTCGAGCTGGGCTTCGGGGAGGGGGTAGGTGCCTTCTTGCTCGATGGGGTTTTGGGTGGCGAGGACGAAGAAGGGTTTGGGCAGGGCCATGTCGTTGCCGCCGGCGGTGACCTGGCCTTCTTGCATGGCTTCGAGGAGCGCGGCCTGGGTTTTGGGCGGGGTGCGGTTGATCTCGTCGGCGAGGACGACGTTGGCGAAGACGGGGCCGCGAACGAAGCGGAGGGAGCGCTGTCCGGTGGCCTTGTCTTCTTCGATGACCTCGGTGCCGGTGATGTCGCTGGGCATGAGGTCGGGGGTGAACTGGATGCGGGAGAACTCGAGGCGCATGGCCTGGGCGATGGTGGAGACCAGGAGGGTCTTGGCGAGGCCGGGGACGCCCTCGAGGACGGCGTGGCCGCGGGTGAGCAGGCAGATGAGCAGCTGCTCGACGACCTGTTCTTGCCCGACGACGGCCTTGCCGGCCTGGGCCTTGAGGTCGTTGGCGAAGGCTTCGACCTCGGCGACGGCTTGCTGGGAGTCGTGGGTGTCGGGGCTCGTGTCGTCGTGGGTCATGGGCGGAGGGGTTCCGTGGGCGTGGCCGTCTGTCGCGGTGGGGACTGGTGGAGGGTAGGACGGCGCGGGGCCCCGCGCGGTTCTGCCGGCGGCACGGTTCAGGCGCGCCCGGGGATGGGGTCGAGGTCTTGACCGAAGACGATGTCGTGCTGCTCGAGGTCCTGGATGCCGAATTCACGGCAGTTCCAGGGCTGATCGCAGGGCCCGAAGTCGATGGGGGCGCCGCGGGCCTTGAGTTCGGCGTGGAGGGCGTCGGCGTCGCTCACCCAGAAGTAGCACTGGGCGGTCATGTCGCGGAGCTTCCAGTGGGGCTTGTAGGTGCGCAGAGCTTCGGGGTCGTCGAGGAGGGCGAGCATGATGGACAAGCCGTCGCGCTCGAGGATGGCGAAGCTGGGCGGGTCGAAGAACGTGCGGATGTTGCCGAAGCCGACCTTGTCGCGCCAGAAGTCGACGGCGGCCTGGACGTCTTTACACATGAGCACGGGCGCCTGGGCGAGGAGTTGGGGGTGCGGCGACGGGTCGGTCACGGATGAAGCTGCAGCGGGGCAGGTCTTGGGGGGATGGTTTTGCGTTTGGCGCCCCAGAAGCCGACGAGCACGCCGTGGTGTTTGAGGATGCGTGTCGCCTTTTGGTTCATCAGCCAGAGCACGAGCCACTCGGTGACGGGGAGTAGTCCCAGGAGGACGTAGCTCCAGGCCATGGCGGGGCCGGCGCCGAGGGCTCGGTGGAGCTTGTAGGAGGCAATCTCGCCGTAGAACCAGCCGACGACGAACTGGAGCATCATCACGAAGATGACGGGGATGAGCACGGCGTCGGTGTTCACATTGGCGACCACGGCGACGATGGCGACGCCGAAGACGATGGGGAACACCGACAGTTGAAGGACGATGGCGATGATGCCGTGGCGTTGCCAGTCGGCGATGCGTCGGACCTGGGTGGGGGTGAGCTCTGCGGCCTGATGGACCGCATTGTCTTCGAGCGCACGGGCCGGGGGTTGGCCCTGGGGGGCGGGGGTTTCGCGGAGGCGTTCGAATTCGTCGCGGACACCCGGCTTGCGCTTTCGGCGTGAGCGGGAGGCCTGGTCGAGCGCGTCGGCGCGTTGTCGGAGTAGGTCGAGGTCGGACACGGCGCCCCCCTGCCGGTGCGTCTGCGGCGTCCAAATCGTATCACGGGCGGGGTAGGGTTCGGGGATGCCGGAGTTGCCCGAGGTCGAGGTGGTGCGTCGTGCGCTGGAGCGCTTGGTGGTCGGGCGTCGGGTGTTGGAGTCGGTGCTGGTACGGGCGGACGTGCTTCAGCCGGCTAAGGGGATGCGGCGAGGCGGGGGGCGCAGCGAGCCGGGTTCTGCGAACCCGGTCCGAGGTCACCCGGAAGGCATCGAAGAGACCGGGCACACAGTGCCCGGCTCACAGGGGGTCGACTCGCAGGCGATGGGTTCACGGGCGATCGGTTCCTGGGCAGACGCGGCAAGCCGCGTCGCTTCCGATCACGGCTGCGTCTTTTTGGCTGGGCGGGTGATCGAAGCGGTGCGTCGACACGGCAAGCGTTTGGCGGTGGTGGGCGATGACGGGTCGGCGGTGGGGGTGCACCTGGGCATGACGGGTCGTGTGGAGGTAAGCGACGCCGGTGATGGGGCGGAGGCGAACCGCCCGGCTCACACGCACGCGTGGTGGCGGCTCGAGGGCGGCGCAGAGATGCGGTTTGTCGATCCCCGGCGGTTCGGCGGCCTGTGGGACTGGCCCCCCCCGCCCCCGCCCCCGGAAGTCACCCCGGAAGTACACCCGCCCCCAGCCCGGGCACTCGGAAGTCATCCGGCCCCCGGAACGGGTTCTGGTCAGGCAGACAGATGTCATTCCGCGCTGTGGTTCCGGGGTTTGGGGCCCGATGCGCTAGGGGCGAGCGGTGCGGAGCTGGCCCAGCGGCTGCGTGGGGGCCGGGCGACGCTGAAGGCGGCGCTGCTGGACCAAAGCCGGGTTGCGGGGCTGGGCAACATCTACGCCGACGAGGCCCTGTTTGAGGCCCGTTTGAGCCCGCTGATGCGTTGTGACCGGTTGACCTGGGCCCAAGCCGGTCGGTTGGCGGCGGCCGTGCAAACCACGCTGCGGGCGGCGGTGGCGGCGGGCGGGTCGACGCTGCGGGATTACGCCGGTCCTTCGGGGGAGCGTGGGGGATATCAGGGACGGCACCGGGTGTACGGGCGGGCCGGAGAGGCGTGCGTGGTTTGTGGAGCAACGCTGCTCGGTTTTGTGTGGGCCGGCCGGGCGACGGTGTGCTGTCCTGACTGTCAATCCACAAGCCGGGTCCGGGTAGCCCGGTCGATCGGTCGGTCGAGGAAGCGACAGCGGAGTCGGTGAGTCTCTTCCGAGGGAGGGAAAGGAAAGAAACTCTTCTCTCTCCGTGGTAGGCGCTGACGCGCTGTGGATAGATCCGATATTCCGGAATTAACTCGTATCTAGATCGTGATTTACACCGCGGACGGATTGAGAGAACAAGCTGTCGCAAACGTGAGTCTGCCCTGTCGCTGGCGCTGGATGGGGGTGTGTTGGTTGGGGGTGAGCGTTGATCATCCGGTTTGGATGACGCCTGGCGGGGGTGTTGGGTGGGGTGGCGCGAGCGCCGCAGCGCGCTTGTCCTCACGTTTTCCACGGGTGTGGAGAGCGCGGCGGGGCTGGCGGTTGCGGGTCGTTTCAGGGTGTTGGTGACAGGTGGACGAGCCTGGACTGGGGCTCAGGAGGCGAGTTCGGGCTCGCGGACCTGTTCGTCGAGCTGCCGGACGACCTGGGCGAAGGCGGGGTCGGCGCCGGAGCGTGCGTCGACGGTGCGGATCGAGTGCATGACGGTGGTGTGGTCGCGGCCGCCGAAGTACCCGCCGATCTCTTCGAGGGAGAAGCGGGTTTGTCGGCGGGCGAGCCACATGCAGACTTGGCGGGGCTCGGTGACGGACTTGTGTCGTCGTCGGGACTGGAGGTCGCTGAGTTTGACGCCGTAGAAGTTGGTGACCTTGTCGATGATGTGCTGGAGGGTGGCCTGGTTGGCGCGGGGCGCCGGGGTGGGCTCGCCGAGGACTTCGCGGGCGAGGGCGGCGTCGACTTCTTGGCCGAGGAGCGAGGCCCGGCCGAGGACGGCGGTGATGGCGCCTTCGAGCTCGCGTGCGTTGGAATCGACGCGTCGGGCGATGAGGTCGACCACGGGTTCGGGCAGGCTCATGCCGCGGAGGCGGGCCTTGGCCTGGATGATGGCGACGCGGGTCTCGTAGCTGGGCTTGCTGACCTGGGCGACCAGGCCCCAGTGGAAGCGGCTGACCAGTCGTTCTTCGAGCTGGGGGATCTCGGCCGGCGCCGCGTCGGAGCTGAGGACGATTTGGCGGCGGGACTGGTAGAGCTCGTTGAAGGTGTGGAAGAACTCTTCCTGGGTGCGGTCGCGGTTGGAGAGGAAGTGGATGTCGTCGATGACCAGGAGGTCGACGTGTCGGTAGCGGTGCCGGAAGGCGGACATCTGGCCGGACTGGACGCAGTTGATGAACTGGTTGATGAAGGCGTCGCAGGAGACGTAGAGGATGCGGGTTTCGGGCGACTGTTCGAGGACTTTTTGGCAGATGGCTTGGAGGAGGTGGGTTTTGCCGAGTCCGACCCCGCCGTGGATGAACAGGGGGTTGTAGGCCTCGCCGGGCTGGTTGGAGACGGCGACGGCGGCGGCGTAGGCGAGTTGGTTGTTGCGGCCGGAGATGAAGCTGTCGAAGCTGTAGTCGGGGGACAGGACCATTTGGTCGTCGTCGAACTCGGCGAGTTCGTTGGCGCGGACGGTGGGGACGACCAGGGGTTTTCGTTTGGGGGCTTCGCCCGGCGGGGGTGTGGCGGGATGCGCGGCCGGCGCCGAGGGCGCTTGGAGGCCGGCGGGGTTGGCGGCGGAGCGTGGCGGCGGAGCGGCGGCGGCTTTGGGGGGGTCTTCGACGAAGCGGACGGCGATGAGGGCGCCGGTGGCGGCTTGTGCGGCTTCGCGGAAGGCGTCGGAGCAGCGTTTGTCGAGGTAGTTGCGTTCGTGTGCGGTTTGGGCGCGGATGTAGAGGGTTCCGGCGTCGAGGCCTTGGGGTTCGAGGTTCTCGAACCACTGCCGGCAGATGGGCGTGTGCTTCTGCCGAAGGTGCGACATGATGGTCCGCCAAGCGGACGGATCGAGCCGGGTCATGTGGAGCCCACTGAGCTGCGTGTTGCAGCGACAAACAGAACGGTCCGTGCGAGGAACGCTGTGGGCTTGCCGGATGATTCCGGCGTGCCGACGGCGCTCTGCGGGGGTCGAACGTAACGTTGGGTGGTGGTGTGGTCAACGGCTTAAACGGGTGTGATTCGCGTGAAGGCGTGCGGCGCGTGCGCGGGGGCGTATGCTCGCAGGATGCACACACACATTGGTCGGCGATGGGCGTGGTTGGCGGCGTTGGTTCTGGGGTGGAGCGTGTCGTCGTGGGGGCAAGAATCGGTTCCCGCTACGGCGCCGGGCACGCAGCCGGATGCGGTGGCGCGGCCGGTGGCGGTGATTACGACGAACCACGGGGAGGTTCGGGTCGAGCTGCTGACGGATGCGGCGCCGCGGACGGTGGCGAACTTTGTGGGCTTAGCCCAGGGCACACGCCCGTTTAAGGACCCCGAGTCGGGTCAGTGGGTCGAGCGGCCGTTCTACGACGGGGTGATCTTCCACCGGGTGATC
>JBCCXV010000134.1:0-7007 GCA_039191195.1 Planctomycetota bacterium | reverse complement strand
CCAGCTCGCCCGCCCGACCCTCGAGGCCCACGGCGTGGCCGTGCTGCGCGACGATGACCCCGCCCAGCCCGTCCGGCTCAACGTAGACCCGTCGATGGCCCGCCAGGTCCTGCTGAACCTCTTGCGCAACGCCGCCGAAGCCCTCGCCGGTGTCAAAGGACCGCGCCGTGTGGTGCTGACGGCGACGCCGGCCCGTGGCGACACGCCGGCGAGCCTCGCCGTGGTCGACAACGGCCCGGGCGTGCCCGAAGAAACCGTCCAGCGCATCTTCAACCCGTTCTTCACCACCCGGGCCGCGGGCACCGGCCTCGGCCTGGCCATCGTGCACCGCATCGTCGACGCCCACGGCGGGGAGATCCGTGTCGATCGACCCCTCGCCGGCGGGGCCCGCTTCGTGCTCACCTGGCCTCAAGCCGTCGACGCGGTCCAATCCTCGTCGACGCCCGCCTCCCAGCCGGAGGTGTTGCGCCTGCCCGAACCCTGTCCCCCCTTGGCCGGAGCCGCGGCATGACGCAGAAAATCCTGGTGGTCGACGACAAGCGGATCATGCGCGACTCGGTCGCCGCCACGCTCCAACGCGCCGGCTTCACGCCCGTGGCCGCCGGCTCCGGGCCCGACGCCGTCGACGCCGTCGCCAAGCACCAGCCCGCCGCGGTCGTGACCGACCTGCGCATGCCCGACATGACCGGCCTCCAGCTCCTCGCCAAGCTGCGCGAGTCCGACCCGCTGCTGCCCGTCTTGCTGATGACCGCCTACGGCCGGGTCGAGGAAGCCGTCGAAGCCATGCGGCTCGGCGCCTTCGACTTCATCCAGAAGCCGTTCGAGGGCGACGCGCTGGTCACCGTCGTCCGCCGCGCCATCGAAGACCGCAAGGCCCGCGAGTCGGCGGCCCGGCAAACGCCCCGGCGCCCCGAGGTCTCGCGCACCGGGCCGGTCGACAGCCGTCCTGCGCCCGCGCTCGTCGGGAAGGGCCCCGCCATGAAGGCCGTGGCGCGACAGATCCACCAGATCGCCGGCTCCCAGGGCACCGTGCTCATCCAGGGCGAGTCCGGCGCCGGCAAAGAGGTCGTCGCCCGGGCCATCCACGCCCACAGCGACCGCTGCGACAAGCTGATGCTCTGCCTCAACTGCGCGGCGCTTTCCAGCAGCCTCCTCGAATCCGAACTCTTCGGCCACGAACGCGGCGCGTTCACCGGCGCCGACCAGCTCCGCAAAGGCCGTTTCGAGCTCGCCCACGGCGGGACGCTGCTGCTCGACGAAGTCAGCGAGATCAGCCCCCAGCTCCAAGCCAAGCTGCTCCGCGTCTTGCAGGAAGGGCAGTTCGAGCGCGTCGGTTCGAGCGTGTCCATCGGCATCGACGTGCGCGTCATCGCCACCACCAACCGCGACCTCACCCGCTCGGTGGCCGACGGCTCCTTCCGGCAGGACCTCTACTACCGCCTGAATGTCCTGCCCATCGCGCTGCCGCGCCTCCAAGACCGCAGCGAAGACATCCCGGGACTGGTCGACCACTTCCTCGCCCGCGTCGCCGAGCGCGAGGGCAAGCCCGCCAAACGCTTCGACGACGAAGCCCTCGAAGCGCTCAAGGCCTACGCCTGGCCCGGCAACGTGCGCGAGCTGCAGAACATCTGCGAGCGGGCCGCCGTGATGACCCGCGGACCGGTGATCCGGGTCGCCACGGTCCAGCCCTGGCTGCTGCCGTCGTCCGCGTTCGCCCCGCCGGCGGTCGCCCCGGCCGCCCCCGCGCCCGCGGGCATCGCCATGGCCGGCCCGGGATTGGGCAGCCCGCCGCTCCAGGCCCCGGCCCCGGTTGGGGCCGCCTTCACCCCGCCCGCCGCCGCCTTCGGGCCGCCCGCCGCCTCGGCCGACGGCGCCGTCCGCTCCCTCGAAGAACTCGAACGCGAGCAGATCCTCCGCACCCTCGGCCGGTTCCAGGGCAACCGCACCCGCACCGCCGAGGCCCTGGGCATCGGCGTGCGCACGCTCGGCCTCAAGCTCAAGAAGTGGAAGGAGCAGCAGCTTGTCGCCGCCGGCGTCTAACCCCGCATTCAAGCGCAAGCCTTGCGCAGCCCCCGCGCTCGCCGATCGATACGCCGGCGCCGTACGCTCGCTGGCGCGGCCTTCCACGGCCATCGCGCCGCGGCCCGCCGTTTGCTGTACCCCGGAGAGGCCCTCGCGATGATCGTTGGACTAACCGACTCCGGATCCATGCCCACGCTCGAGCGCGTGACCCAGTTCACCGCCGCCCGGCATGCGCTGATCACCCACAACATCGCGAACCTCTCGACGCCCAACTTCCGCCCGACGGACGTCAGCGTCGAAGGCTTCCAGCGGCAGCTCGGCAAGGCCTTGGAGCGCCGTCGCCGGCGGCCTAACCCCACCCGTGGCGACCTGCCCCTCGCCGATTCTCGCGAGATCCGCGTGTCCGACCGCGGCCTGCGCTTGCGCCCGCAGCAGAACGCCCGGAACGTCACCTTCCACGATCGCAACAACCGCGACCTCGAACGCCTGATGCAGGACTTGGCGGAAAACGCCATGATCCACAACGCCGCCATCAGCATGATGCGCAGCCGTGTGGACATCCTCAAGACCGCGATCCGCGAGCGGGTGAGCTGATACGACCCCGCCGGGCACGCCACGCCCGGCCGGATGGAGCACGGCCTTGTTTGGAGCCCTGAACGTCTCGACCTCGGCGCTGGTGGCCGAGCGCGTGCGCGCCGAGGCCCACGCCGCCAACGTCGCCAACACCAACGCCATCGCCGACGAGAACGGCGAGAACAACCCCTTCCGCCGGCGGATCCCGGTGATGGCGCCCGGCGACCCGTCGTCGGGGTCGAGCCGCGGGGTGCACATCCGCGAGATTCTGATCGACCCCGCCGCCCCGAAACTCCGATACATGCCCAATCACCCGCTCGCGGCCAAGGAAGGCCCCAACGCCGGGTACGTGAAGTTCCCCAACATCGATTCCACCATCGAGCAGATGAACATGCTCACCGCCAGCCGGGCCTACGAGGCCAACATCACCGCCGCCGAGGCCACCAAGAGCATGATGCGCGCGGCCCTGCGGCTGCTCGGCTGAGCACGAGTAAAGGCGTCGAGCCATGAGCGACCCCCTAGGACTGATCTCCTCTGCCGGCGGCGTTTCGCCGGTCAACCCCGCACGCCAGGCCCAGGCCGCGTCCGCGCCCGGCCAGGCCGGCGCCCCGGGCGCGCCCGACTTCCAGGCCGTGCTCCGCGACAACATCCAACGCGTGAACCAGCTCCAGCAGGACGCCGAGTTGGCGATCGAAGACCTCCAGACCGGCAAACGCAACGACGTCGACGGCGTGGTCATGGCCACGCAGAAGGCCGACCTCGCCTTCCAGATGCTCCTGCAGGTCCGCAACAAAATGATGGACGCCTACGAAGAGGTGAAACAGATCCGCGTGTAAACGCACGCACAACGCCGCCGCCCCGGCTCAACCCCGGCGCGGTTTAGGGGCAGGGAGGCCCGGCGATGGACTACCTCAAGAACCAGTACCTCCGCGTGCGCGACCAGCTCGGCGACCTGTCGCTCAGCGCCAAGTTCCTCTTGGCGTCGCTGTTGGTGATCATGGTTCTGGTCGCCGGGATGATGATCACCCTCGTCTCCGGCTCCGCCGAGGCCCCCATCAGCGGCTTCTCCGCCGCCAGCCCCGAGGACGTGGTCACCGAACTGGCGTCCAACGGCATCGAGTCCAGCGTGCGCGAGGGCAAGGTCTTCGTCGCCGAAGACGACCACGCCAAGGCGCTTGCAGCCCTGGCCAAGAGCCAGATGCTCTCGCCCGAGGCCGCCTCGGCCTTCGATGACCTCATCCAGGAGCAGATGTCCCCCTGGACCAACTACCGCCAGGGCCAAAGGCAGTTCCTCATCGCCAAGCAGAAGTACCTCAGCGTCGTCGCCTCCAAGATGTCCGGCGTGCGCGAAGCGTCGGTCGTCATCGACATGCCCGACCACCGCGGCTTCGCCCGCACCCACACCGACCCGTCGGCGTCGATCACCGTCTTCATGGAAGGCGGCGCCCGGCTCACCAAGCCCATGGTCGCGGCCCTGGCCGGACTCGTCTCCGGCGCCGTGGCCGAGCTCGAAGCGCCACGCGTCCAAGTCATCGACGGCGACTCCGGCTCGCTACACACCGTCGGCGACCCCGACGCCTTCCTCGCCGGCGAGGCCATGGACGACATCCGCATCAAGGAAGAGCACCACCGCAAGAAGATCGCCGACCTGTTGCGCAACATCCGCGGCGTCATCGTCGCCGTCAAGGTCAACACCACCAACCTCAGCAGCCGGCACACCGAGCAGGTCGTGCTCTCCGAAGACCAGCTCAAGACCCGCGAGATGCGCAGCAACATCAGCGACACCGACCGCCAGCAGGGCGGCGCCCCGGGCGTCCAGTCCAACGTCGGCCTCGAGATCGCCGGGGCCCAGGGCGGCGGGTCGGTCTACACCGAAAACACCAGCGAAACCGAGTTCGGCGAGCGCCCGACCCTCTCCAAGACCGTCGAGCAAGACATCGCCAACGCCGTCGAGCAGATCAACGTGTCCATCGGCGTGCCGCGGAGCTACTTCGTCTCGATCTTCATGGCCCGCAACCCCGAGGCCCAACCCCCGAGCGACGAAGACCTCGCCGCGATCCAGCAGGCAGAGCTCGAACGCATCCAGGAGCTCGTGAAGACCCAGACCGTCGCCTTGCGCGACCCGCTGATCCGCGTCGACATGGTCTACGACCCCATGTACCTCGAGCCCGAGGCGCCCGTCGAAGGCGGCGCACTCGCCACCGTGCTCGAGAGCCCCTGGGCCAGCCCCGGCGCCGTAATGGCCGGCTTCGCCGCGTTCTCCGCCGTGGGCCTGATGCTCTACATGGTCCGCCGGGCCACGCGCCCCGAGACCCTGCCCAGCGTCGAAGAGCTCGCCGGCCTGCCGCCCACGCTGCCGGCCGAGGAAGACCTCGTCGGCGAGGTCGAAGAGGTCGAGTCCGGCATGGAGGGCATGGAACTCGACGAGGCCGAGCTCAACAGCCGCAAGATCGCCGACCAGATCAGCGAGATGGTCAAGGCCAACCCCGAAGAAGCCGGCGGGCTCATCGGCCGCTGGATGGGGCTCGACGACTAACCCGTCACGATCGCCATGCCCATGACCGCCAACACCGTCGACGAGTCCGTGGCCGAGATGGCCGGCACCCGCAAGGCCGCCATCTTGATGCTCGCGCTCGACCCCCAGGCCTCCCAGATGCTCCTCACCGAGCTGGGGCCCAAGGCCGTCGAAGAGGTCACGCGCGAGATCGCCGGCATGGGGTCCATCCCCCAAGACACGCGCGACGCCGTGCTCAAAGAGTTCTACGAGCTCGCCGTGGCCCAGAGCTGGGCCCGCGAGGGCGGCCTGGAACACGCCCGCAAGCTCCTGTTCGGCAGCCTCGACCCCAAAGACGCCGAACGGATCATGCAGCAGATCAGCCAGCAGGTCCGCCGCACGCCCTTCGCCTTCTTGCAGAAAGCCGAATCGCAGAACCTGCTGACGTTCATCCAGGACGAGCACCCCCAGACGATCGCGCTGATCGTCTCGCACATGGCGTACCACAAGGCCTCAGAGATCCTGGCCGGCCTGCCCACCCCCAAGCAGATCGAGGTGGTCAAGCGCGTCGCCAACATGGAGCACACCAACCCCGAGGTCATCGCCGAGGTCGAACGCGGCCTCGAAGCCCGCCTCGCCAACATGCTCACCCAGAGCTTCGAGAAGATCGGCGGGGTCCCCACCGTCGCCGAGATGCTCAACCTCGTCGACCGCACCACCGAGAAGTCGATCATGGAGGGCCTCGAAGCCGAAGACCCGGACCTCGTCGAAGAGATCCGGCGCCTCATGTTCGTCTTCGAAGACATCTTGCTGGTCGACGACCGCGGCATCCAGGCCGTGCTCAAGGAGGTCGAGAACGAGGAGCTGGCCATCGCCCTCAAGACCGCCTCGGAAGAGCTGCGGCTCAAGATCTTCAGCAACATGTCCGAACGCGCCGCGGCGCTCATCGGCGAAGACATGGAGTTCATGGGCCCGGTGCGCGTGAGCGACGTCGAGTCGGCCCAGCAGCGCATCGTCGACATCGTCCGCCGACTCGAAGACGCCGGCGAGATCATCATCTCCGGCCGGGGCGGCGACTCGGACGTGGTCGTGTAACCCCGGGCGCCGGAGCGCCCGCCGCGCCGCCGAAGGGAAGGAACCCGCGCGATGCCCTTGCTCAAATCCCACCCCAGCGCCCAGGCCATGAAAGAGGCCGTCGTGCTCGACCTCGGCGACGTCGCACGCCAAGCCGCCCGACTCCGCGCCGCGGCGCAAGACCAAGCCTCCCGCATCCTCGACGACGCCGAGGCCCAGGCCCGCAAGATCGTCGAACAAGCCAAAGGCGTCGGCCACGAACAGGGCCTCGCCGAAGGCCGAAAGCAGGGCCACGCCGACGGGCTCGAGCAAGGCAAGACCGAGGCGATCGAGCGGGTCCGCCCGCAGCTCGAGCAGCTCCTGGCCGCCTGGGCCGATGTCGCCCAGCGCTGGGACGCCGGCGCCGCCGAACTCCACCGCGACGCCCGCGAGTCGGCCCTGGCCTTCGCCCTGCGCCTGGGCGAGAAAGTCACCCAGCGGATCCTCGAGGTCGACCCCACGGTCGTGCGCGACCAGATCGAGCGCGCGCTGTCGCTGGTCTTCGCGCCCTCCAATGTGTCGATCCGGGTTCACCCCGACGACCGCGCGCTCGCCGAGCAGGCCACGCCCCAGCTCACGGCCGGGTTCCAAGACCTCCGCCACGTCGACCTGGTCGACGACCCTTCGGTCGGGCGGGGCGTCTGCGTGGTCGCGTTCGGCGACGGCGAGATCGACGCGGCCATCGACACCCAGATGCGCCGCATCGTCGACGCCGTGCTCCCCGCCCCCACCGGCGCCCCCGACACGCCCGAGCCTGCGCCTGCCGTTGATCCGACGACGCCACCCGCCGAAGCGCAGACGGCTG
>JBCCXV010000133.1:0-7032 GCA_039191195.1 Planctomycetota bacterium | reverse complement strand
GACGCCGGTCACGCGGTGCGGTGGCTAGCGATGGACGAGCACGGTCGCGTCGATCCGAACGCCGTAGCGCGGGAGGCCGAAGAGGCCGCGCAGCGGGCCGATCGCGTGGTGGTGTCGGTGCACTGGGCGAACAACGAGACGGGCGTCGTGCAGCCGATCCCGGAGTTGGCCGCGGCGCTGGGTGGGTTGCGCGCGAAGCTGCGGCAAGCCGGGCGTCGCGCAAAAGTGCGGCTGCACACCGACGCGACGCAGTGGCTGGGCAAGCGCCCGACCGAGGTGGATGGCGTGGGGATCGACCTGCTCACGGGCGCGGCGCACAAGTTCCACGGGCCCAAGGGCGTCGGGCTGCTAGCGCTAGGCAAGGGCGTGCGGTTGGCGCCGCAGCTGATCGGCGGGGCGCAGGAACTCGACCGGCGGGCCGGCACGGAGAACGCGCCGGCCGTGGCGGGCGCCGGGGTCGCCGCGGAAGAGGCGAAGGCCTGGGTGAGCGATCCCGCAAATCGCGCGGCGCTGGGCGCTTTGCGGGACGGGTTCGAGCAGCGGCTCGAAGCGCTGCGTCCGGGTGTGGTGCTGCTGGGGCGCGGCGCCGACCGGCTGGAGAACACGTCGCTGGTGTCGCTGCAGGGGCTGGAGGCCGAGGCGCTGGTGGTGGCGCTGAGCGAGCGCGGGGTGCAGGCGTCGGCCGGGGCGGCGTGCAGCAGCGGGAGTTTGGAGCCTTCGCCGGTGCTGCTGTCGATGGGTGTGGACGAGGCGACGGCGCACGGGGCGGTGCGTTTTTCGCTGTCGAAGCAGACAACCGAGGCCGGATTGGCCCGCGCGGCCGAGGCCTGGGCGCAGTCGGCGGCGGCGCTGGGGGCGACGATGCCGGCGCCGGCTTGAGCCGTAGCCCAGGAAAGCGCACAATCCGTGGTTTGGCCCCGGCCATTCAGCCTAGGGGTTGTCCGCCTATTCGCGGAGCGTGCGTGTGCAGCTCATGACCTGGCCGTTGGGGCGATTGGGCAGCCGGTTCGGCCTTCTGTTCGAGCCTTACCAGCGGCGGGTGATGCACTCGGCGCTCGGGCGGTTTCTGGACCGGCCGCTCGACCTGCTGGTGGGCATGGTCGACGTCAACGGCACGGTGCGCACGCTGCCTCTCACGCGCGACGAGCACGCGGTCGACCTCGACAACTGCGAGCAGTTCGACCGGATGAACTCGATCACCTTCCGGGGTCAGTGCGTCGAGTCCGGCGTGCGGTTCGAGGCGAACTTCCACGGCGTGTTCTACCCGCAAGACGAGGCGCTGTGCACGATGCCGGCCTTCTACTTGGAACTGCGGGCGCACCCGGGCAACCGGGTGCGCTGGCACGAGCACAACACGCACCCGAAGGAGGTGGAGCTGCTGATCCGGTTGCGCCGGCCCGAGACGCACATCCGCGCCGAGGGGTGTGCGGTGGACCTGGCGTACGACATCCCGCTGGCGTCGGAGCACGAGTTCGTGCGGGTCGAGCCGCCGGAGGGCGACGGGTTTGGCCCGGGCGCCGTGGCGCGGGCGCGTGAGCGGCTGGTGTCGCTGAACGCCGAGGCCGAGCCGTTGCCGTCGGGCGATGGTCTGCGCTGCCGGGTGCCGGTGACCGAGCCGGGTTCCGGGGTCAAGTGGCGGCTCGTGTGGGCGGCGCACGTCGAGGGCCCGGTGCTGCGGGTCAAGACGCCCGACGGCCCGCGCCCGGCGACGCTGCTCTACGCCGACCGCTGGCGCGACTTGGACGAAACCGTGGAAGACGCCGTGCGGGCGCGCGACGAGCGGCTGGCCAAGTCGCGCCGGTTCGAGCGGATGCTCGAGCAGGCCCCGCTGGACGCGGCGGAGAACCACCTGCTGCACCAGGCGTTCCAGAGCTACCTCACCAACACCTGGTGGTGCGTGCACGAGGGGGTGAACAACCCGACCGACCCTTCGCCGTCGCCCGGCCTGGAGAAGTGGTTCAGCGTGTGGGACGGGTCGTGCCTGTTCCACAGTCCGGTGGACGTGGAGTACAACGCCGCGCTGTTCTACCTGACGCTGTGGCCCGACCTGCTGCGGATGCAGCTGGAGCAGTGGCCGCGGTTCACGTCGCCCCACGCCGAGTCGGGCGGGCGGGTGCTGGGGCACGACTTCGGCCAGGGCATCGACGCGACGGTGTCGGGGTATCCGCACGCGATGCCGGTCGAGGAGAACTGCAACTTCCTGCTTCTGCTGCAGACCTTCGGGCGGTGGACGGGCGACGCGGGGCTGGCCCGCCGGCTGCCGCACCTGGTGCAAGACCTGGCGCAGTACCTGTTGTGGACCGACCGGGACGGTTCGGGGTTCCCGTCGGAGGGCGTGGCGAACACGATCGACGACGCCTCGCCGGCGGTGCAGTTCGGCAAGAAGCAGACGTACCTGGCGGTGAAGCGCGTGGCGGCGCTGCGCGCCGCGGCCGACCTGCTGGCGCTGGGCGACGACCCGGGGTTTGCGCCCTTCGCCAAGGAGTGCGAATCGGCGGCGGACCTGGCGCTGGAGCGCATCGAACGCGAGGCCTGGCTGGGCGACCACTACGCCGTGTGCCTGCAACGGTCGGCGGCCGAGATGATCGACCCCTGGACGGGCAAGCCGCCCCCGATCGAAGAGCTCGAAGGCTGGGACGCGTATTCGATCTACACCGGCAACGGGCTGGTGCTGCCGGCGATGATCGGGCGCGAGCCGGTGCTCGCCCACGATCGCATCGTGCAAGACCTGCGCTCGGCCGACCGCGAGAACCAGTCGCGCTACGGGGACGGCCACACCTCGGCGGAGGTCGAGAACACCTGGACCTCCCAGAACCTGTGGCGCGACATGCTGGCGCGGTACCTCCGGCTGAGTGGGCCCGGGTCGGCCGGTCGTTACTGGGACTTGCAGGTGATGTCGAACACCCACACCCAGTCGCTGGGGTTCAGCGACAGCTACGTCAACAACTACATCGCGTTCTCGCCGCGGGGGGTGACGGCGTTCGGGTACTTCTTGTCGTCGCCCCGGCTGGTGATCGACCGCTTGGCACCGGGGCCGACGGGCTCGGCGATCTCGATCGACCCGAACCGCTCGGCGCCCAGCCGTTGGCCGCTGCTGCCGTTGGCCGACTGGAAGGCCGGCAAGGTGCCGGTGTCGGTGGTCGACGGCAACGGTCGGGCGACGCTGGAGTGCGAGATCGAGGCCGTTGAGATCCTCGGCGAAGCGCCGGGCGCCGAGCCGCGGGTCGCCGGCGGTTTGATTGGCTGACGGCCTTGCGGTCGCCATCGATACGGCCGCGCTAAGTTGCGGGCGATTCTGGTCGCACGCCCACCATGTTCACGAGCGTGGGCACGAACGCGTACCGGTGACGGGTCAAGGCCCGCCCCAGGCCGACGGTCGAGGCGAGCTTGAGCAGGTCGAGGCCCAGGCCGGCGCCCCACCGGCCCCGCCGACGGTGCCACGAACCGCTGAGCGGGAACCGGCCGAGGTCGGGATCGAGCGGCTGCTCTTCGCCCGTCTTGGGGGAGCTGGCGCAGCCGAGGGCGTCGTCGAACTCCAGCCGAGGGAACAGCTTCTTGACGCCTTCGTGCGTGAACCGCCAGTAGTCCGACGGGTATCCGTGGAAGCGGAAGACCCAGGGCACCGACACCACCAGCGACCCGCCGGGGCGCAGCAAGTCGGTCAGGCGTTCGGCCATGGCGAATGGCTGCTCGCAGTGTTCCAAGACGCTGAGGCAAAAGATCGCGCCGAAGCGCCGGCCGTCGAGGGCCGCGTCGATGTCGGCCATGGGCGCGGTGAGGTCGAGCACCCGGTCGACGCCGGGCCCGTCGATCATGTCGACGCCGACGTAGTCTTGATCCGGGAACAGGGAGCGGAGGTCCTGCGTCGTGCCGTAGTCGTGCGAGCCGACCTCGAGGTAGGGCCCCGACAGGCGTCCGGCGAGGCGCTGCACAAAGCCGAGTTGGTTGGCGTCGCCCATGGCCGAAGGTCTCCGTCGCGGCTTAGCCCTCGTCGGGGATGCCGAGGTCCGCTTTGGTGAACAGGCTAGCGAAGTGGAAGCCGGCGGCTTCGACGGCTTGGCGCCCGCCCTCCTGGCGATCGACGACGACCACGACCTTGGCGACGGTGGCGCCGCACTCGTCGCGCAGCAGCCGGGCGGCTTCGATGGATTGGCCGCCGGAGGTGGCGATGTCTTCGGTGATGAGGACGGTTTTGCCGGCGGGGTCGGCGCCCTCGAACCGCTTGGCCGTGCCGTAGTCTTTCTTCGCGTTGCGGATGAGGCAAAACGGCAGGCCGGTGTGGAGGGCCGTGGCGGTGACCAGGGGCACGCCGCCGAGTTCGGGCCCGGCCAGGAGGTCGACGCCGGGCGTTTCTCGGACGTGCTCGGCGAAGCGCTCGGCGAGTTGGCTCAGCAGCTCGGGGCGGGTGGAGAAGCGGTACTTGTCGAGGTAGTACGCGCTGGTCCGGCCGGAGCGGAGGGTGAACGAGCCGCGGAGCAGGGCCGCGTCGGCGATTTGCTGGGCGAGGGGGTCCATCAGGGGTATCGTGACACATCGCCCCCGCCACCGCCCCCGGAAGCGGCCCCGTCCCCGGCCCCGGAAGCGCCCCCGGAAGCGCCCCCGGAAGCGCCCCCGGAAGCGCCGTTCGAACACGCGACGGCGGGCTTCCGCCCTCCTCGTCTGGTGAGAGTCCCGCATGGCCCGCGACCTGCAAGGCAAGGTGATCTTGATCTCGGGCGCGAGCTCGGGCATCGGGGCGGCCACGGCGCTGGCCTGCGCCCGGCTGGGCATGACGGTGAGCCTGGCGGCGCGCCGCGCAGACCGGCTGCAGCAGGTCGCGCTGCAGGTCGCCAAGGCCGGGGGCAAGGCGCACTACTTCTCGTGCAACGTGGCCAACGAGGGGGACGTGCGGGCCTGGTTCGAGGACGCCTGGGCCAACCTCGGGCGGTGCGACGCGGTGTTCGCCAACGCCGGCTACGGGCTGAGCAAGCCGGTGCTGGCGCACACCGACGCCGAGCAGAAGCGGATGTTCGAGGTCAACTACTTCGGCACGGTGCGGATGGTGCGTTACGCGATCCCGCGCTTCAAGGCGACGGCCGGGTCGCTCAAGCACGTGCTGATCTGCAGTTCGGCGGCGAGCGAGATCGGGCTGCCCCGGCTCGGGCCATACTCGGCGACTAAGGCGGCGCAAGACTCGATCGCCTCGGCGCTGCGCGGCGAGCTGATGGACCAGGGCGTGTCGGTGACCAGCGTGCACCCGGTGGGCACCAAGACCGAGTTCTTCCACGTGGCGACCGGCGGGGGCGGCGAGCCGTCGACCAACACGCCCGACGCGTTCGAGCAGACGCCGGAGAAGGTCGCCAAGGCGGTGATCGGCGCGTTGCGCAAGCCCAAGCCCGAGGTCTGGCCGCAGCCCTTGGCGCGGTGGGCGCTGGCGTTCGGGACGGCCGTGCCGGGCTTCGCGGCGTGGGCCATGCGCAAGCACGAGCGCAAGCAGCAGGCCGAACAGTCGGGCGGCCCTGGCGACCACCCGACCGACCAGCAGACCGAGAGCTCGGCGCTGGAGAACCTGGCCGAAGCGGCGGCGCAGGCCCCGGGCGACTAAGCCCTCGTCGCGGGGAAGCTCAAGTCCAGATTGTCGAGCAGGCGCACCTCTTCCAGCCTCGCGGTGACGAGCGCGACGGCGTCGCCGGCTGGTTCGCGCACGGGCTCGAGTGACCAGGGCCGGCGGAGCTCGGCGTAGTCGGTCTTGAGCCCGGCGGCGTCGATCGACGCACGCAGGTTCCCTTCGATCGCGCGCGGTTCCATCCCTCGCTGCGCATCAGACTGCGCTTCCAGCAAGGCCCGGTGGATGGCCGCGGCCTTGGGTCGCGCCTCAGGCGAGAGATAGACATTGCGGCTGGACATGGCCAGGCCGTCGTCTTCGCGCACCGTCTCGACCGGCACGACCTCGATCGGCAGGCCGAGTGCGTCGACTAACGCGCTGCAGATACAGAGCTGCTGGTAGTCCTTGCGGCCGAAGGTGACCAGGGCCGGCCGCGCCAGGCCCAGCAGCTTGGCGACGACCCGGCAGACCCCTTGGAAGTGACCCGGGCGGTGGTCGCCCTCCAATCCTCTGGAGACTTCGGGAATGTCGATGACGGCTTCCGGCTCGCCGGGCGGGTAGAGCTCGTCAGCTGAAGCGGGGGCGAACACGGCGTGGGCGCCGGCGGCGGCGCAGGCTTCGAGGTCCTTCTCGAGCGGGCGCGGGTAGGCCCGGAAGTCTTCGCCGGGGCCGAACTGGGTGGGGTTGACGAAGACGCTGACCCAGAGGGTCTGGGCGCCGGCCGCCTTGGCGGCGTCGAGGTGCGCCAGGTGGCCTTCGTGCAGGGCGCCCATCGTGGGGACGAGCGCCAGCGTGTCGGCTTGCTCGCGGGTGAGCTGGCGGCGGGCGTCGAGCAGCTCGGCCGTGGTGCGGTAGACGCGCATGGTCACGCCGCGGCGCTCGGGAACGGGTGGCTCTGGCCGAGCAGGACGCGGTAGACGTCGAGAAGGCCGGCGACTTGGCTAGAGGCGAGGCGGTGCTCGCGCACCCACTGCTGGGCCCGCGTCGAGAGGTCGTGGGCGGCGGGCGGATTGTCGGCGAGTTGGCGGATGCGGGCCGCCCAGGCTTCGGGCGCCGGTTCGTCGAGCAGCCACGCCGTGACCCCGGGCTGGAGATCGTCGACGGCGGGGTCGGCGGCGGCGAGGACGGGCAGGCCGGCCGACATCGCTTGCAGCGGGAGGCTCCGGCAGCGTCCCAGGGCTTGCGGGAGCAGCAGCGCGTCGGAGCGGAGCAGGAGCTCGCGTCGGATCAGGTGCGTGGGGGCGAGGGTCATGTGGGGCAGCAGTCCGAGGCGTCGGCCTTCGCGCCAGAGCTTGTGCTGCTCGGCGCCCATGCCGTCGAAGAAGACCTGGAGGTCGGGCATGTCGCGCGCGAGTTCGGCGAGGGCGTCGAGCAAGGCGGTGTAGCCGGCGTCGAGCTGGCCGTTGCCGGAGACGGCGAGCGACAAGCGCCGGCCGGGGCTGGCGTCG
>JBCCXV010000132.1:0-7070 GCA_039191195.1 Planctomycetota bacterium | reverse complement strand
CGCTGGTGGCGTCGACGGGCGAGCTCAAGGGCAAGCAGAAAGAGCGGCTGGAAGAAGCGATCGCCAACGGTCAGCTGGAGACGTCGCGCAAGCTCGTGACGCTGCGGCGGGACGTCGACGGCGGGTTCGATCTGGGCGCGTCGCGGGTTGGCGTCGATCGGATGGACGGCGACAAGCTGCGCGAGATGTTTCGGGAGCTGGGGTTCAACCGGCTGTCGGATGAGCTGGCGCAGCTTCTTGGCCCCCCCGCCCCCGCCCCCGCCCCCGGAGAGGCTGCGGGCAGCGCGGCCGTGCGCACCGACGGCGCCGTTCGCGAGAAGCAGGCCCAAAACGATGCGCAGGGATCCGCGGCGTTCGGGCTCTTTGCGCAATCGGATGAAGACGGGGCGGACGGCGTGCCGCAGATCGAAGCCCAGGGCGATTACCGCTGCGTGGTCGACGAGGCGGGGCTGCGGGAGGTGGCGGCGGCGATCCGCGAGGCGGGGCGTGTGGCGGTGGACACCGAGACGCTGGGGTTGGAGCGCGGCTCGGCGTTGTGCGGGTTGTGCTTGTCTTGGGCGTCGGGTTCGGGGGTGTACGTGCCGGTGCTGGGGCCGAAGGGGCAAGGCGTGGCGCCGGTGGAACGGGTGCGGGGGGTGTTGGGGCCGGTGCTGGCCGACCCGGGTATCGCGAAGGTGGGCCATCACTTCAAGTTCGACCTGCACGTGCTGCGGGCGGCGGGGTTCGAGGTCGCCGGCGAGGTGTTCGACACGATGGTGGCGGCGTTCCTGTGCGGCTCGCCGGGGCTGGGGATGGACGATCTGGCGCTGTCGCTGCTGGGCAGGCGGTGTGTTCCGATCACGGAGCTGATCGGGCCCAAGCCGCGGCGGAAGAGCGACCCGGCGCAGAAGACGATGGCCGAGGTCCCGCTGGAGGCGGCGACGATCTACTCGTCGGAAGACGCCGACGTAACGCTGCAGCTGTTCGAGAAGCTCTCGCCGGAGCTGGACCGTCGGGGTTTGCGTTCGCTAGCGGACGGGGTGGAGATGCCGCTGGTGGCGGTGCTGGCCGACATGGAGCACGCGGGGGTGCGGGTCGATCCGAAAGAACTCCAACGGCAGACCGAGGAGCTGGAGGCCCGGATCGAATCGCTACGCGACGAGCTGATGGAGCGGGCCGGGCGCGAGGTGAACCCCGACTCGCCCAAGCAGCTGGCGGTGCTGCTGTTCGACGAGCTCGGCTTCCCGGTGCAGCGGAAGACCAAGACGGGCTATTCGACCGACAGCGAGACGTTGGAGAAGCTCGCGGCGCTGTCGGAAGACGAGCTCGAAGCCGTGCCCGAGGCGGCGCGGGCGTTTCCCGAGAGGCTGCTTGAGTACCGGATGCTCACGAAGCTGGTGCGGGCGTATCTGTCGACGCTGGCCGAGTCGATCGACGCCGGCGACGGGCGGGTGCACACGCGGTTCCATCAGACGGGGGCGGCGACGGGGCGTTTGTCGTCGAGCGACCCGAACTTGCAGAGCATCCCGATCCGGACGGAGATCGGCCGACGGCTGCGGAAGGCGTTTGTGGCGCCGAGGGGCTCGGTGCTGATCGCGGCGGACTACTCGCAGATCGAGCTGCGGATGCTGGCGCACCTCTCGGAAGACGAGGCGCTGATCGAGGCTTTCCGAGCGGGCCGCGACATCCACCGTGCCGTGGCGGCGCAGGTGTTCGGCGTGGCCGAAGACGAGGTGACGTCGGAGCAGCGCGGCCATGCGAAGACGATCAACTTCGGGATCATCTACGGGATCACGGCGTTCGGTTTGGCGCGTCGTGTTGAAGGCATGGGCCGTGCCGAGGCGGCCGAGCTGATCGAGGGGTACCGCAAGCGTTTTTCGGGGATCGACCGGTTCCTGGAGGCCTGCGTGGAGGAGGCCCGGGACAAGGGGTACGTGCAGACGATTTTGGGGCGGCGGCGGGAGATCGCGGGGGTGGACAGCCGTAACGGCCAGGAGCGGGCGCTGGCGGAGCGGCTGTCGATCAACTCGGTGGTGCAGGGGTCGGCGGCGGACCTGATCAAGAAGGCGATGGTGTCGCTGCACGGCGCGATGCCGGTCGCGGCGCCCGATGCGCGCATGCTGTTGCAGGTGCACGACGAGCTCGTGCTGGAGTCGCCGAAGGGCGAGGCGGACGCGGCGGCCGAGGTGCTGCGGCGGGAGATGGAGGGGGCGATGGAACTGCGCGTGCCGTTGGTGGTCGATGTGGGGCGCGGCGCGAGCTGGTTCGAGGCCAAGTGACCCCCGCCCCCGGAAGTTCGTCCCCGCCCCTGGAATTCTTGCGCGTGAAGCCCGCCGGAGTCCCGGCGGAAGCATCTCGAGCGGCGTCTGCGAGGAGACATGGAAGTCGCCGCGATGGATTGGTTCAGCCGGTCTGGGCGTCGTCGAGCAGGCGTTGGGTGAGTTCCCAGAAGCGTCGTTCGCGGAAGGGAGTGGCGACGCCTTGGAGCGCGGCGAAGCGCTGGGCGTGGTGGTTCCAGTGGCTCTGGGCGGCGAGGAGTTTGGGCGCGGCCCGGCCGTTGTGGCCGCGGGTGGAGGCCAAGCCGTAGACGAGGTCGCGCAGGGCCATGGCGAAGGCTTCGAGGGATAGCAGGCTGTTGACCAGGGGTTCGAAGGGGTCTTCGCGGCGGTCGCGGACGGCGGTTTGGAGGTCGGCCCGGAGCTTGCTGGCGGCGGTGGCGGCGGCTTCCTTCTCGCGTGCGGCGGCGTCGAGTTGTTCGCCGGGCAGGCCTTCGAGCAGGTGGCGGAGGGCCTCGGCGTCGACGAGGTCGTCGCGGAGCCAGTCTCCGGCGGGGTTCCAGGGGTCGGGCAGGGCCTGGGCGTAGGGTCCGACGTAGAAGAGTTGGCGGGAGAGCTCGACGGATTGCGTGAGGACCTTGCGCAGGGCCTTGGCGACGCCGGAACGGGCCCGGGGCAAGCGTTCGCGGACCCAGCCGTCGGCGAGGTCGTCGAGCGGGGTGTCGGGGTTCTCGGCGAGGCGTGGTGCGGCGTAGACGTTGGCGTCGATCCAGCGTTCGTCGGTGACGAAGGGCCCGCCCCAGCCGCCGCCGCGGACCCAGGCGAAGACGCCGGCGTAGTGGACGCGTTTGGCGGCTTCGCGGAGGCCGCCGGCGAAGTGGTCGGGGTCTTGGCTGGCGGATTGGAGTTCGGGTGGGCCGTCGCGCCAGAGGGGGGCTTGCCAGTTGGGGAAGCCGCCCTTGCCCTCGAACTCGCGCGCGCACTGGAGTTCGTAGATGACCGGTCGGTTGCCGACGGCGAGGCTGGAGGGGTTCCAGCGTTGCCACCGCCAGAAGTCGGTCTGGGTGAACTTGAAGCTGAGGACGAGGTTGGGGTCGTCTTCGGGCCCGGGCAAGGCGGCGGCGATCTTGGCGGCGAGTTGCGGCCGATCGTGGAACCCGCCGGGCCGTACGTTCCAGGCGCGGACGATCAGGCGTTTGCCGGCGCGTTGGACGACGCGTTCGTAGAAGGCCTCGACGAGCTTTGCGATGCGGTGGGCGACGGCGTCGTCGTCGTGCGGCTGTCCGGGGCGGTGTCGGTAGACGTCGCCGGCGACGAGGTGGGGCAGTCGGGCGGCGTCGCTGTCGCCGATGCGGAGGACGACGCCGGCGACCTGGGGCCATCGTGCGAGTTGTGCGTCGAGGGCGTCGGCGGAGGCGGCGACGGCGTCGGGGGCGAGCAGGTCGGCGGCGTCGGCCCGGGCCGTGTCGCGTGGGAGGACGGGGGCGTCGTAGGAGAGGTAGGGGTCGAGGCCGGCGTCGGCGGCGTCGGCGATGCGGTCGCCGAGGCGGTCGAAGCGGGCGGCGGTCCAGCGGCGCATTTCGGGGTCGGCGATGACCTCGGGCGCGGCGACGCCGGAGACGCCGGTCGACTCGTAGAGCACCAGGCCGTTGTAGCCCAGCGAGAGGAGCTCGGCGGGGCTGCGGTATTGGGAGTCGAAGGTCGGCTCGCCGGGGTTGTCGAGCAGCGTGGCCAGCTTGAGCATCGAGCCTCATCACCCGGCCTAAGCCGGGGGTCGGTGAGCCGTGGGCAGGCGTGGCTCGCCGGAGTCGAGACAGTCTAGCCGGTGTCGCGCGATTCGCGAAGGGGCGCGGCGGTGGGGTTTAGCCGTAGCCGAGTGCGTCGAGATCGTCTTCGTCGAGTCCGACGTGGTGGCCGAGCTCGTGGAGCAGGGTGATGTGGACCTGGCGTCGGAGCTCTTCGAGGGCCTCGGGGCCGCGGTCGCGGAGGGAGAATCCGGCCATGCGGACGATGGGCCCGCGGAAGAGCATCATGCGGTCGGGGGCGTCGGGGGCGGCCTCGACGCTGCGCTCGGTGAGCGGGGTGCCCCAGTGGAGGCCGGCGAGGTCGTCGTCGGGGCCCATGCCCATCTCGTCGAGCAGGAGGCCCGAGGGCTCGTCTTCGACGATGAGGGGGATCTCGTCCATGAGCTCGAGGTACTGGGGCGGCAGCGCGGCGAGTTCGTCCTCGAGGAGCCGGTCGAAGAGCTGGCGGAGCCGCGTGGATAGCATGCCGGCCAGCGTAGCCGGCGGTGCGTGTGGCCTGTGTTTCGTCTCGGGATGTGTTTGCTGATGGCGTCTGCCCCCCCTTCCGAACCCGCGCACTTGCTCGACCTGAGCCTCGATGTGCTGCGGGAGGCTTTCTCGTTGCAGGGGATCGAGGCCTACCGGGCCAAGCAGGTGATGCGGTGGGTCTTCGAGCGCGGTCAGGGCGACTGGTCGGCGATGACCGACCTGCCGGCCCCGCTGCGGGAGCGGCTGGCCGAGCGGTACGAAGTGGTTCGCGGGCGTGAGGTGCGGCGACTCCGCGCCAGCGACCAGACGCGCAAGCTGCTGATCGCCTGGCCCCCCCGCCCCGGAGGCGCTGTCGAGTGTGCCCCTGGAAGCGGCACGGGAGTGGCGTCCGGGTCTGTCTTGCCAGTGCTGGATTCCGGGCTGGTGGACACGTCGAAGATGACCGAGAGCGTGCTGATCCCCGCGACGAGTCGGGAGTCGGGCAAAGGCCGCCGGACGGCGTGCGTGTCGAGTCAGGTGGGCTGCCCGGTGGGGTGCAAGTTCTGCGCGTCGGGCTTGGAAGGGCTCGAAGGCAACCTGACCCGGGGGCAGATCGTCGAGCAGGCCTGGCGGCTGGCGCAGCTCGACGGCGGGGCCCAAGGCAACGGCGGGGTGAGCCACGTGGTGTTCATGGGCATGGGCGAGCCGCTGGTGAACTTCAAGGCGGTGGCGGGTGCGCTGGAGACGATGACCGCCGAGTGGGGCATGAACCTTTCGGCCCGGCGGATCACGGTGAGCACGGTGGGCGTGCCGGCGGGGATGCGGAAGCTCGCGCAGCTGGGCCTGCCGGTGACGCTGGCGATCTCGCTGCACGCGCCCAATGACGAGGTGCGCAAGCAGATCATCCCGTGGGCCGACTTCACGACGGTGGAGGAGCTGGTCGACGCGGGGCAGGCGTACTTCGCCGAGACGGGGCGCGAGGTGACGCTCGAATACATCTTGCTGGGCGGGCTCAACGACCGGGTCGAGCACGCGCGGGAGCTGGCGGAGGTGTCCCGCCGGCTGCGGGGGCATGTGAACCTGATCCGGTACAACGAGGTGCCGGGCCTGCCGTTCGCACGGCCGAACGATGAGGACGTCGATCGCTTCCAAGCCGTGCTGCGTAAGGCGGGCGTGGGGGCGCACACCCGGGCGAGTCGAGGGCGTGACATCGCGGCGGCGTGCGGTCAGCTCAAGCGGCAGACGCAGGCGGCGTCGGCGTAGCGGCTCTCGCGTTTACGAGAGGAACCCGGCGTCGCGTAGCGTTTGAGCCGTTACTTCGGGTTTCGCTGAGCCGTGTGATTGCGCCTCGAGGTATCGCTGGGTGGTGTCGACGACGGCTTTGGCGAAGAGGTCGACCTCGAGGTTGACCGGGTCGCCGGGCTGGAGGCCGCCGAGCTTGGTGCGGGTGAGGGTTTCGGGGATGAGGGCGATGTCGAAGCGGGCGGGGTTGTCGGGGTCTTTGCTGGCGATGGTGAGGCTCACGCCGGCGACGGTGACCGAGCCCTTGGGCAGGAGGTAGTCGGCGAGGTGGTTCGCGCCTTGCGGGGGCGGGGCTTCGATGCCGAGCCGCCAGTGGTTGGCTTCGGTGGCGGGCTGGGCGACGTGGCCGACGCCGTCGACGTGGCCTTGGACGAGGTGACCGCCCAGGGGTTCGCCGGCGGCGAGGGCGGGTTCGAGGTGGACCGGGTCGCCGGGGGCGAGGTGGCCGAGGGTGGTTCTGTCGAGGGTCTCGGGCACGGCGTCGAAGGCCCATCGGCCTTGGTCGAGGCTGACGACGGTGAGGCAGGTCCCGTCGATGGCGATGGAGTCGCCGGTCTGGACGGGACGCCCGGAGGCGGGGGCGTAGCCCTGGGGGTCGATGACCAGGCGGAGCGTTCCGCCTTGGGTGTAGGTTTCGGCGACGGCGCCGGTGGCTTGGATCAGGCCGGTGAACATGGCCGGACGATAGCGGGGCCGGACATCGCGGGATCGATGAATCACTTCCGGGGGTATGATCCCGGCCCCATGCGTGAGATCGCCAGCCCCCCTGCCGTGCCTGCCTTTCGTACCCACCACTGCGCCGAGCTTCGGCCCGCCAACGCGGGCGACGAGGTCGTGCTGTCGGGCTGGGTGAACAACTACCGCGACCACGGCGGGGTGCGCTTCATCGACCTGCGCGACCGGGAGGGGCTCACGCAGGTCGTGTTCCACCCCGAGGCCGGCGAGGCGCACGCACTGGCTCAGAAGTTGCGTCACGAAGACGTGGTGCGCGTGCGCGGCAAGTGCGTGCTGCGTGAGGGCGGGCCGAACCCCAAGCTGCCGACGGGCGAGATCGAGGTGGACGCTGTCGAGGCCGAGATTTTGGGCAAGGCCAAGACCCCGCCGTTCACGCCGGACGACGCGTCGAAGGTGGGCGAGGACATCCGGCTCAAGCACAGGTACGTGGACCTGCGTCGGCCGCGGATGCAGCACATCCTGCGGACACGTCACCGGGTGACGAAGGTGATGCGTGACTTCTTCGACGAGCACGGGTTTGTCGAGG
>JBCCXV010000131.1:0-7101 GCA_039191195.1 Planctomycetota bacterium | reverse complement strand
GGCGACTTCTTCGTCGTTGGCGGGGATGCGCTCGGCGGCTTCGGGGCCGAGTCGTCGGAGGAACATGCGGGCCTGCATGCGGAGGCGCTTGTCGGCCCAGATGAGTTGCTCGAGGGTGCGTTGGCCGTCGCCGGTGGTTCGGGGGAAGCGCTTGTGGGTGATGGAGAAGATGTGGCCGCGGGGCTCGGAGGGGAGCCGGACGTAGAACACGCCGGCCTCGCGGGGTCCGGGGTCGTAGGGCTGGAGCACTTGGGACGCGGGGGCGGCGGCGAGGGCTTGGCGGGCGTCTTCTTGGGAGCGCAGGATCTGCACGCCGACGCCGCGCTGGCCGACGTCGGGCTTGAGGACGACGGGGTAGGCCCAGTCGTTGTCGTTCATGGCCTGGGCGAGGTTGTCGAGGCGCTGGTTGAGTGTGGCTTGGGATGCGGGGGGCAGCAGGGCGGTGGGCAGGACTTGGGGGCCATCGAACTTGGCTTGGAGGGCGTGCTTGGATTCGAGCACGAGGCCGCCGAGCGCGGGGAGGGCGGGGTTGGCCCGGGCGAAGACGGTGAGGCCTCCGTGGCGGATGGCGAGCAGGCACCAGGCGGGGATGAAGGGGGCGTAGAACAGCGGCGGCGGCCAGAACTCCCACCGCCAAAGCTTGGAGACAGAAGCGACGAAACCGGCGCGTCCGCGCGGGGTGAAGAGGGTCGGCGCCCGGGGCAGGAAGTGGATGGCCGCGAGCACGAGGACGAACGCCAGGAGCACGGCGAGCCACGTGGGCACGCCGAGTCGGTCGAGTTTCGTGGCGGCGGCCCCGCCGACGAGCGTGGCGAGGGCGGTCATGACCGGGACCCAGAGGGCGACGGCCAAGAGGGTGGCGCCGACGAAGGCCCAGGGCCTGCGTCCGACGGCGCCGGCGGCGAGGTAGACGGGCAGGCGGGCGCCGGGCACGAAGCGGGAGGCGAGGACGACGCGGGCGGTGTGGCGGTCGATCCACCCGCCGAAGCGTTCGGCGCGCTGGGGCGGCAGCCAAGCGGCGACGCGTTTCCACTGGAGGACACGGCGGCCCCACCGCCGGCCGACGTACCAGAGGCCGAGGTCGCCGAGGAAGATGCCCGCAAACAGAGAGGAAAGGCCAAGGGTCCAGGACAGCCAGCCCTCGCGGATCATCAGACCGACCGCGGCAAGGGTTGGGTCTTCGAGGATGAAGGTGCCCAAAGCGATGAGTGCGCCGCGGAGCAGCGGGCTCTCGACCTGGCGGGGGTCGAGGCCCAGGGGCAACAGGGGCGGGCCCATCTTGGGCGTGGTTTGGGGCGGGGCGGTCTCGGCGAGTGCTGTTTCGGCGTGTGCTTGTGCGAACGTGGGCCGCGACGCCAAGGCGAGGCCGCTGGTGATGCCAAGGGCGAGCGCGACGAGGGCTGCGAGCGCCGCGGTGCTGGGCCGGGGCCAGGATCGCTTGCGCGATGCGGCGGGGGCGGCGGTCATGCGAGGCGGGCCCGCGGGTGGGGGCCGCGTGCGGCGCCGACTGGGGTGAGGCTCGCGTGTTGCGCGGTGGCGGGGCTTGGCGAGGCGGGGTCGCTTCCGGGGGCGGGGGCGTGGGCGCCGTCGTTCCAGAGGCGGTAGGTCAGCTCGAGCTTGTCGGGGGTGACCAGGAGTTCGGTCTGGCTCACGGTGCGGGCGTCTTGGCGGTGCATGCAGAAGCCGGCGAACTCTCGCCCGGGCGAGAATGATCGGTGGAGGATGGTCTGCTGGTCCGGCCAGTCCGCGGGCGAAGGCGAGAAGGCCCGGGCGAAGGCGGCCTGGCGATCGGCCTCGACGACGTCGTCGCCCAAGCCCGAGCTGGACCAGAGGGTGGGCGGCGTGCCGGGCTGGATGGTGTGGAAGCGCGGGGCGCGGCGCCCGCCGAAGCCGGGGCCCATCCAGGTGAGGGTGAGGGCGTGCGCGGCGTCGAGCGCGATGAGGTCGAAGGGCATGAAGCGCTCGGCGTCGAGCGCGTCGAAGCGTAAGACGACGTCGTCGAGCGACGGCGCGTCGAGCATGCCGGGGATGACGGCGCCGCGGCTGTGGGCGTTCTGGGGGCGGGGGAGTTCGTGGGCGGGTTGGGGGTTGCGGTTGAGCAGGGCGAAGGCCAAGCCGTAGCGGGAGATGGCGGCCCAGGTCCCGCTGGAGACGGGGTCGATGGGGTAGGCGGCGTGGGCGGTGGCGCGCAGGTTGGTCGCCGGGGGGCGGTCCCGCTGCTCGTCGCGGTTATGGAGGAGTCGCGCCCCGCCTTGGGCGAGGGGGACGAGGGTGGCGGTGCACATGGCTCACGCCGGCTTGAGGCTCCACAGCGTGGAGGGCGCGAAGCCGAGCTCTTCGGGCGGGGTCATGCCGTGCTCGCGGAGCAGGGCGGCGACCATGGCGCTGTGGTGGATGGTGTGGCTCTGGACGAAGATGAGTTCGCGGGCGAGGGTGGTGGGGGCCTCGACCCAGTCGGCCTCGGCGGAGACCCGGGTGCGGACGTTGACGGTGCGCTGGGCGGCTTCGGCCGGGCAGGCGCGCAGGCGGGCGGCGGCGTGGCGGAGTGCGGAGACGCCCTCGGCCGGGTCTTGCTCCACGGGGGAGCCCCGGCGGCGGTGTTCGTAGTCGACCAGGCCGGTGTCGAGGGCTTGGAGGACGGCGTCGGCGTGGTCGAGGCAGTGTCGGACGTGGCCGCCGATGGCGCCGGCGACGCCGGTGTCGGCGGGCGTGGCGTAGGCGTGGGCGTCGAGGGGTTCGACGGCGTCGGCCAGGAGCTCGAGGCTGACGCTGGCCGCGAGCGCGGGGCGCTGTGCGGCGGAGGGCGGGGCGGTCATGCGGGCGTTCCGATCGGCGGGGCTTGGTCGATACGCCTTGCGGTCACGCTCCGCAAGGCTTGGCCATGGCGCCGTGGGGGCGGCCGTAAGAACTGCGGAAATACAATGAGGCGGCGGGGGTGTTCATTCCCCGCGGGGGGCGGTTTCGGGCACGTTTTCGCTACGCGGGAGTTTAAATCGATGAGGTGGTCTTTGCCGAGTGGGTGGATGTGCCGATCGGCCGTGGCGGCGTGCGGCGTGCTGGCGGCCGTGGGGATGCTGGCATGCGCGGCGGACCCCGCGGGGCCCACCGGGCCAGACGGGTTGCCGCAGAACCTGAGCGACGGCGTGGCGCTGCACGGGTACGACCCGGTGGCGTACTTCCCCGAGGGGGGCCGGGCGCCGACGCCGGGTTCGCCCCAGATCACCGCCGAGTGGAACGGGGCGACGTACCGGTTTGCGTCGCAAGAGCATCGGGAGCTGTTCGAGGAACGGCCGGAGAAGTACGCCCCGGCGTACCACGGGTACTGCGCGTATGCCGTGGCGGACGACGCCCTGGTGGACGTGGACCCCGAGAGCTACCTGATCCAGGACGGGCGTCTGCTGCTGTTCTACAAGGACTTTTTCACCGACACGCGCTCGCTCTGGGGCGAGGAGCCGGATGCGCTGCGGGAGCGGGCCGACGGCCACTGGGCCGAGCGTGCCCGGCGAGCCGGGGCGTCCAGCGGGGGCTCGGGCGGACCCGCCACGCGGCCCGGTTGAGCGGGGAGGCGGGTCGGGTATGCTGTGCGGCTCGGGATTGGATGTCCGGCTCGCCGGCGTCCGCGACGGGGCGTAGCGCAGCTTGGTAGCGCGCCATACTGGGGGTGTGGAGGTCGCTGGTTCAAATCCAGTCGCCCCGATCATCGGCTCACACCTACGAGCCACCACGATCACGCACAAAACCGTCGGCTGACCCCGACGGTTTTTTGCATGACTGCTCGCGCGTGTTCGAGGAGGCCTTGGCCGGTTGTGTCAACGCGACGACGAGGTAGGCCGCCGGCTTGGCCGCCCCCGGGGCGTAGCCCGGTCACCCGCTAGCCCATCCGTAGGTCCGCGTGGCCCATTTGTAACGGGTATTGCTACAATAAGTATGTGACGAGTGACTTCGCCATCGCGTTGCACATTCTCGGCTTCCTGACCTCCAAGGGTGGCGGGCCCCTAACCTCCGATCAGATGGCCCGCACATACGGCACGAATGCGGTCGTCATCCGGCGCGTCCAGAGCAAGCTCAACAAAGCGAGGCTGATCGAAACTCGGCGCGGGCTGGGTGGGGGCTGTTTTCTGGCCCGCAAGCCCGAAGACATCAATCTGCGCGAGGCCTACGAAGCCGTAACGCCCGAGCCACAACTGCTCGCGCGGCATCCGGTGTCTTGTGAAGAGGCCGTGCCCGTGGTGCTGGGCCGCTTCGTGAACGAGGTCTGCGCCGACGCGGAACGGGCGCTCCTTGGGCGGCTGGAGAGCATCACGATCAAGGCGATGGACAAGGCCATTCGCTCTCGGATCCGCAAGACCCTTCGAGCGTCTCGTGAACTTGGATTGCGAAAGGCGGCGTCATGACCAACACCGGCCACGTCATCGGCGCGCCGGCCCGATGGCTGCTGAGAACCTCTGCGGTGCTATGGGGCGTCTGGGGCGTCGTGCACGTCTTCGCCGGGGTCGTGACGCTGCAGTGGGTCTTCTCGGGAAGCACCGCAAAGGCGATCCAAGGCATCGCGTCCAAGGTGCCGCTCGAGGAGTTGGTGCGCGAATATCACCCCGCGGAGAGCGCTTTGCTGTCGCAGCACGCGCTGAATCTCGCGTGGTTTGGGCTTGTGACAGCGATCGCCGCGCCCTTCGTCTGGCGGGGTCGGCGAGGCATGGTCTACACCGCGGTTCTCGTCGGTGGCTGCGCCGATCTGGCTTATTTCATATTCATTGATCTGGGTGGCTTCGCGACACCGCCCGGGCCACAGATGACCTGGATCTGCGCCGTGGCGATCGCTACCGGCCTCCTCGGGATTCGGCTGTCTTCGCCGGGGTCGGCGGCAAGCCCACCGGCAACACAACCGGGTACGTGAACAGCGGGAAGCCCGCGCGTGCCCTCGGCCGACGTTCCGAGCGCGGTGGGTCATGGGCCGGCGTCGGCAGCGTGGAGGAGCACGATCGCCGCCGGTCCACCTTGACGGTTGCTTACTGGAAGCGGCCGTGCGCTCCTACGAGCACCCCGCCATCCGCGGCGTGGAATGACGCCCGGGGACAAACCCGGGTGAAGTGGTAGTCCTCTGCCGGCGCCCAGCGGGCGAGCCAAGCGTGTGCGGCCTGGCCGTCGCGTGCGAGCAGGCGCTGGCGTTGGGTGTCGGTGCCGATGTCGACGAGCACGGCGATGTCGATGAGGTCGCGCAGCTCGGGTCGGGCGGAATAGGCGCCGTCGAGGATGACCACGGGGGCGGGTTCGCGGCGGCCGGGCTCTGGCGCAAGCGGGAACGTGCCGTCTGGTCGTCGCGCGGGGTAGTCGTAGGTGCGCCACGCGGCGGGTTGGCCTTGGAGCAGCGGTTCGAGGGCCTCGGCGCGGAGCCGTCGCCAATCGATGGCGAGGTCGGCGCGGGCTTCGGGCGAGGCGCTGTCCCAGAAGGCGTCGGTGCGGGAGGCGTCGTAGAAGTCGTCCCCCGGAATGGTGGCGGCTTGTTCGGGGCCGCCGAGTGCTTGCTGGATGGATTGGGCGAGGGTGGACTTGCCGGCGCCGGAGCGGCCGTCGAGGGCGACGAGGATCGGCCTGCCCGCGCGCGTGTCTTGCTTGGCGCGGATGGATCGGAGTAGGTCTTGCATCGCGGGCGGTCGTTCCTGTCGGGCGTGGTGAGCGGTCGTCTGAGCGCCGCCCCCGCGGGGCTTGGCCGGCCGTCTGTTGCGCACGCGACGGGGATCGGTGCGGTCTAGTTTGCGGTCGGGATGGTGAGTACGGGCGTCCCGTTCGCGCTGCCCAGGGTTTCCGTGATCCGGATCGAAATGAGCGTGCTCAGCAGCTTGAAGTAACGCTTGCTGGCCGTATCGTCGTGGGCGATCGAGTACCACCAGCCGTGTTGCTGGAAGTCGACGTAGGCGTCCCGAGGCCGCGTCTTGCTTCCGCGCACGGTGATCAGGCGTCCCGTGTGTCCCAACTCGCGGATCGGCTCGGTGACGAGCCCGCGACTGCGATGCTCTGGGGCTACGTCCATCGCGGCGCTGGCGATCTTGACGAGTTCACCGATCGAGCGCGTGCCGATCCAGACGACGTCGCCGCCCTGCGAGCCGTCGCCAAACCCGAGCGGCAAGACGGCCCGCCGCTCGGCGGTCGGCGGGGTCCCGAGCAAAGACAGGAGGTCTCGAACCTCGGCGTCAAGGCGCGCGGGCCAATTCAGCACGATGGCGTAGGTGTGCGCTTCGGGCGTTGCGCCCGCGACGCGCCAGGACAGCGCGTTGGCGGCGTCGAGGCGGCGGAGCAGGTCGACGACCTCGGCGAAGCGCGGGTCGGGCGCGGAACTCGGGTCGACAAAAGCGTGATTCGGGATCTCGTTGATGTTGGCCACCAAGGCCGAGAAGGCGTCGCCGGGTTCGTCGCTGGCGTTGATCAGGAGCAGCGCGAGATCGAGCGGGACGGGGGAGAGCAGCTCGCGGAAGTACTGCTCTCCTTCAATCGGTACGTAGGAGATCGTGGGGTTCTCCTCGACCACGACGCCGGACGTCAGCGGCACGAGGTTCCCCGCGAAGTTGGCGTCGGGGCCAACGCCAAAGTCGGCGCCGACACGGGCGGAGATGCTCATGTTCGCGGTCACGCTCGAGACGGCCAACAACTGGACGTTCTCGGCGTAACGGGTCTTTACGATCAGGCCCAGGAGTTGTTGGTTGTCGGTGGAGGTGATCGCTTGGTTGTACGCCGCGCGCCCGCCACGGATCGCGGCGGGCCCCAGCGTGCTGCAAGCCACCAAGCCCGGGGCGACGGCGGCCCCCAGGGCCCACCAGCGTAGACGGACCAAACGCCTGTTCATGTGCGGTCTCCCGTCTGGACCCTTGCGATGCCGCACGCCAAACAGGCAAGCGGCGGGTCGGATGATATCACCCACCGAGGCCCCGCCCCGAGCGCCACCCGCAAGGCCTCGCGGTGGCGAGCGCGTCCGAGCGTCGGAGCGGCCGTCGAGGGCGACGAGGATCGGCCTGCCCGCGCGCGTGTCTTGCTTGGCGCGGATGGATCGGAGGAGGTCTTGCATCGCGGGCGGCGCGTGGCCGGGCGGCGGGCAGCGCGGAGAGGATC